>CAZLIO010000525.1:0-3322 GCA_964559025.1 uncultured Pirellulales bacterium
GTCGGACATTTCCTGGATCGGGGCGAAGTTCGCGTAGAAGTTGCTCGTGTGCATTGGGCCCAGGTTTCCCGAAGCGTGGTGATAAACGATGCGGCCCGGGTCCAGGGCTGTCACGATTGCTTCGGCGCGCGAAGCGCGCCTGGAGTTCCTTAATGCCCACGTGTCGCGAGGATTATGGATTCCATCTATCATGTCCGGGTTCATGTCCTCGCTGTACCCGGTCGCGTTATGGCTCATGGAGTAGAGTACGACCGACGGATGGTTCTGTGCCAGACGCACGTAGAACTCTGCGTGTCGTGCGTAACCGTTTGCCTTGTCGGCGTCGGGCGTCTCCCAGTCATAGTGGGCGAAATGCGGCTGGGAAAGGGCCACGAGCATCCCCACGTCGTCGGCGGCCCTGAGGACCTCTGTGAAGCTCAGATGTGAGCCCGGCTCGCAGCCGTAGTTGTGCGTGTAAACGAAGTTGATGCCGAAGCTCTTGAGCCGCTTCATGCTCTCCCGGGCAGCACCGTAGTTCGCCAGTGCGGCACCGATCTGGGCATTGTCCAGTGGAACGGCGGACAAAAAGATGCGGGTGCCGTTCAGGAAGAAGTCACGGCCTTCGATCCAGAACTCACGGAACCCGAAGCGCACGGGGTGGCCGGCGTCCAGCACATTGCCGCCGGCATCCAGCAGCGAGAGATTCAGGCGGTACATGTTCTGAGGGGTATGGACGTCCCAGAGTCTCCCGGGCTTCCAGCTCTCGGTAAATGCGATGCGGCCATCCTTGAGGTCGCTCCCCTTGAAGGCCTTGCTGGTGAACTCCCTGACACTGTGGCCATCGTCCGTAATCCGGGCACGAAGAGCGTATTGTTTGTTCGCGACGAGGCCGTCCAGCGCGGCGTCGAACGTGACCTCCCACTTGCGCACCGATGTGTCCACCTTCACGTTGGCGATGCGCCCGCCCATAGGCGTGCTGACAAGGTACACGTCACCACACAAACCGCGTCGTGCCACCGAACCCTTCACCTGTCTGGCCGAGGCGGTGTCGCTGTACGAGAGCATGACACCCTTCAGCGGCATGGCTACGACAAACATGCTGAGAACGTGCGTGGCACCCGGTCGGCAGACGGCCGTGAGGTCAAGCTCTCCACCCGGGAAGACGATGGCTCCAACGTCCCGGCCATCCAGGTAAACAGTCGCGTAGGAGTTCAGGTACTCCGCGTGGACGGTGATGCGCCGGCCGAGCCATTCGGCGGGAACGGTGACCTCCCTCTGGTACCAGGCCGAGGTGATACTACGCAGATTCCGGTCCTTCCAGCTCGGATGGGCGTAGACTGTCTGGCAGTCTTTTTGCATATAATCGGTGATCCCCGGCCAGCTCCCCGGGACCTTGAAGTAGCCCCAACTGCCGGGGGGCACGGCGTTCGTGTCCTCGTCGGCCGGCTGCCAGCGCCACAGACCATTGATGCATATCCGCTCGCGCGTGGGCGTTGACTGGCGATACGCTTTCTCAACGTCCCAGACAGCCCTGGCACCTTTGGGCAACCGTAAGGTAGAGTTATTCCATATCGGTCGTGAATTGGTGTGGGCAGTTTCTCCGACGGTGGAATTACGAGGGGATTGTGAAACAAGGCTTTCCATCAACGGATTAAAAAGGTGTTTTTCCAGGCCACCCCAGAAACCTTCGCCTTCGGCCGGGTCATAAAGATTTCCTCCATTGCGTACTACGATAAGATCAAGACTGGGCACCACCAGCAGGATTTGGTTTCCAGCACCGGCACCGGCAAAGGCATCGCGCGGCACTTTGGCCCAGACACCATCAAAGTTCGTCCACCAACCCAAACCGGAGGCAGGCTGCGGATTACCTTCGGGTCTATCGGGCAAAGGCGTGCCGGCATACTTTAGCACTTCTTCGGCCCACTTACGGTCGATGAGCTGTTTTCCCTGCCAGCTTCCTTTATGCAGCATGAGCCGGCCCACACGGGCTACGGCCCGGGCGGTAAAGGAGCCGCCACCCCAGTTTGCCACAAGGGGCAAGCCATTAACCTTGTATGTTTTGTCATATCCGATTGACCATTCTTCATCTTTAATCCCAATGGGCCTCATGATGCGTTCTCGTAATAAAGTCCGGATGCCGTAGTGTTTGGTGCCTTTTAAGCTGGAGGTAACGGCGTAAGAGAGCATAGCCATGCCGGGATTACTGTAGGCGTATTTTGTGCCGGGAGTGAAAATAATCGGCGCTTTATCCCGCGACAGAGTGAAAGGGTCAGGGTCTTTTCGCCAAAAACCCCCCTTCCAGCCCGGCAGCTTCATATGGGGGATGTTATCCTGCTCGGCATCCTCGATACCGGCCGAATGGGTGGCCAAGTGGCGGATGGTGATTTTGGATTTCAGCGGATGGTCTTTCCATTCGGGGATATATTTCCAGGCCGGATCGTCCACGGAAATTCTGCCATCATTCAGGGCAATCATCAACGACATACCGCCGACTAAGGCTTTGGCCAACGAGGCCGTATAGTGTTTTTTCTCCGGCCCGTGGTTGGGTGCATACCATTCGTACACGATTCTGTCATGACGAATGACTAACAGCGCTTTGGTATTCCTAAGTGCCAAAGAATCCCGAAGGGTATCTAACCGTCGCCGAGATAATCCCCGGCTCCCGGGGGCTGCCTCCTGCCATTGAAACGAGGAGCTTGAAGAGTTTACTGCCGACAAAGATAAAGACAAATAAAGGAGCAAAACCAGCGAAAGTAATTTTATTCTGGATAGCATTTTCATTCGTCCTCCTAATAAACACACGAGCTGACTCATTATAGTTATTTTCAAGAGTTCTGCAAAATTGCAGGTTAGGCATATATTATTTAAGAAAATCTTTTTTTTTGATTTTCTTAAATAATCCTATAGCTGTTTATTGTGCAAGAGCTTATTGTTTGAAAAGAAAAAAAACAAAACAACGTTTTTTTCTTTCCAAAGTATGCCTAACCTGCAATTTTGCAGAAGCCTTTTATTTTCATGAAATGAGGCATCCTGCAATTTTAGCAGGCAAAGCGTATTTCTACTCCTGAACAAGCTCTGAAACAGAAGCGAAATTGCTTTGAAGATACTCATGCCGGCGTCGCTTAGGCGTAGTGCAGTACGAAAAATTCGTGCCCGGATTATCAGACGAACTTGGTTACGCCCGGTACGGCCACTTCCGCCTTGGTGGGTTCGGCGTCCCATGTGTACCCTGACGGCGAAAGGTCCTCTTTGGAGTTAAGAACCTGCTCCCAAGTGAGACTACGGCCAGTGTATGCGCTCATCCGGCTCATGATCGCCATCATAGTGCTCTTGGCCATGTAGT
>CAZLIO010000526.1:0-3312 GCA_964559025.1 uncultured Pirellulales bacterium
AAAAAAAACGTTTTTTTCTTTCCAAAGTATGCCTAACCTGTAATTTTACAGAAGCTTTCCGATGTTATAAATAAGGAGAAAATACGGATGAACTCTTTTGAAGAACTGTCCCGGCGGCGTTTTCTGGGCCGAACTCTCAAGCTTGGTGCAGCAGGCTTCGCGGCTTCCTGTGCCGCAACATCATGCGCATCAACTATGACGGGCCCTGCGACCGAGAACCCCTGGCAAATCGGCTGCTATACTCGTCCCTGGGCCGATTACGATTACCGTGTGGCGCTCGATGCCATCGCCGAGGCGGGTTTTAAGTATGCCGGCCTGATGACGACCAAGTCCAAGACCCGGCTGGTGATTTCGGTCTCCACTACGCTTGAAGAGGCAAGGCTGGTCGGCGAAGAAGTCAAGAATCGCGACTTGCAGGTCCTGTCGGTATATGGCGGTGGAATCCCGGTGGCAAAGTCACTTGAGGCGGGCATCGAGGGTCTAAAGAAGCTCATCGACAACTGCGCCGCCTGTGATGCCAAAAATCTGCTAATGGGCGGTACAGGTAATGAGAAGCTTTACAAGGTATATTACAAGGCGATTGCCGAATGCTGCGATTATGCCCAAGAGAAAGGTCTCGGCATCAGCATTAAGCCGCACGGCGGGCTCAATGCCACCGGGCCGCAGTGCCGCAAGACCATTGAAATGGTGGGCCACAAGAATTTCCGTATCTGGTACGACCCGGGCAATATCTTTTTCTACTCGGACGGCAAACTCGACCCGGTTGATGATGCGGCTACTGTTGATGGGCTTGTGACCGGTATGTGCGTCAAAGATTACAAGCATCCTAAGAATGTCGCAGTAACGCCGGGAACGGGGCAGGTGGACTTTCCTGCGGTTCTTGCCCGCCTTAAAAAGGGCGGCTTTACGCACGGCCCGCTTGTTGTAGAGTGCCTCCGGCCGGGAGGTCTGAAAGAAACACTTGCGGAGGCCAGAAAAACCAGGTTGTTCTTAGAAGAACTGACCGGCCAGAAGGCATCGTCTTCACGCAAGAGGACTGTTAACGATTCTGAGCTGACCGCGGGTCTGGCGGTTATTGACATCACGCCGCCGGTTCCTTATCGCATGAGCGGATACTTTAACGAGCGGCTGAGCACCGGGACCTCAAATCCTCTTCATGCCAAGGCCATCGTTCTTCGTCAAGGTAAGGAACGCGCAGCGTTAGTCTTTTGTGACATCATCGGTCTGTCGCTCGATGTTTCTTCGCGTGTTCGTCGGCAAGTCGCCGAACAGACCGGTATTCCGGCCGGGAATATTCTCATTGCCGCCACGCACAGCCACACCGGTCCGCTTTACTTTGGTGCCCTGAGGAAATACTTACATAACATGGCAGTGGCTGAGCAGGGCAGCGACCCATACGAGAAGGTAGATTACTCGTCTGAACTGGCTGCGAAAATTGTCAGGGTCATAACGCAGGCTGACGCGGCAGCAAAGCCTATCCGGCTCAAGGCTGGAGCAGCCGAACAGCAGGGCCTTTCGTTCAATCGGCGTTTCCATATGAAGGACGGGACTGTACGTTTTAATCCCGGCGTGTTGAATCCGGACATCGTCCGGCCTGCCGGGCCGATAGACCCAGGGGTCGGTATTGTATTTTTCAGCGATGCCGAAAGCGGCGGCGCGGCTGCGGCGCTTGTTAACTTCACCCTTCACCTCGACACGGTCGGGGGGACAAAATATGCGGCCGACTTTCCTTTCTACGTCGAGCAGTCACTCCGCGAGAAATATGGCGATGAGTTTGTCCTGCTGTTCGGCACGGGCGCCTGCGGTGACATCAACCACATAGACGTTACGAAAAGGGAGCGGCTAAAGACGGACTTTATTGGAAATACATTAGCTCAAACTGTGAAAGCCAAAGCAGGGTCTCTGGAGATTGTTGGCGAACCGGCACTTGCAGTGCGAAGCGAAGTCGTCGAGGTACCGCTTCAACGTTATGGGCCCCAGAAGGTTGCCTGGGCAAGAGAAAGCATTAAGAAAGTTGGTACAAGAGAGCTGTCATTCCTCGAACAGGTCGAGGCTTATAAAATATTGGCGCTCGAGATGCGCCCCGGCGGGACGATTGGGCTTGAAGTTCAGGTCTTTCGGCTGAGTAGTGACGTGGCCGTGGTCGGACTTCCTGGTGAGGTATTTGTTGATTTGGGTCTTGCTATCAAGCGTGCCAGTCCATTTGCGACCACGCTGGTAATCGAGCTGTGCCAGGATGCGCCCGGCTACATACCAACGAAGAAGGCATTCGCCGAAGGCAGCTATGAGACGGTGAACTCGCGGATTGCCCCCGGAGGTGGTGAAATAATGGTCGATGCGGCGGTGCGGCTGCTGAAGGAGCTTGGAGCGCCATAGGCACATAGGAGTGTGTACTACAATAAATGGGTAGTGGTCAGAATAGTCGGTTCGCGAACCACCCCTGCTGAGCCATCCCCAAGCTCATCCCGCATTTGCGGGACTCGCTTGAGGCTGCCACCCGTTAAATTAGAATTTTACAGAATAATAGTAATACTTTATTCCCGGCGCGTCGGAATTAGAATTGCATATCTATTCATTGAAGTTACAATGGGGCAGAGGTGTCTCGGTGTATTTGGACTGAGACTCGAAATGATAATCAAAAAAACGCATAAGAGCAAAAGCTGCTTATGACTTATGCACTTACGAAAGGAGGACTACGAAATGTCGGAAAAACGAAAACCCTTTGTGACTGTTGATAAACGGGAGCGGATTACACGTCGCCGGTTTATGGCCGGTGCCGGTGCGGCTGCCCTGTCGTTTACAGTGGTCAAACCCAGGCTTGTCCGCGGCTACGGTGCCAACTCAAAGATTGACCTGGGAGTAATCGGCTGCGGCGGTCGGGGGACCTGGATAACCGGTCTATTTAAAGAGCATGGCGGATACAATATCGTTGCCGTTTCAGATTATTTCCAGGACAGGATTGATAATTGCGGCGGGAAATTCGATGTGCCCCAGTCCCGCCGATACAGCGGTCTATCCGGTTACCGCAAGCTCATAGAAAAGGTGGATGCGGTGGCGATTGTGAGTCCGCCGTATTTCCATCCGGAGCAGGCCGCTGCCGGCGTGGATGCCGGTCGACATGTATATCTTGCCAAGCCAATCGCTGTGGATGTACCGGGCTGCCAGAGTATAGGCCAAAGTGGCAGGAAGGCATCGAGTAAGAAGCGGTGCTTCCTTGTGGATTTCCAGACCCGGGCTGATAAATTCTACTGCGAGGCGCTTAAACGAGTCCGCGAAGGTGCGCTGGGGGAGTTTGCTTTTGGTGAGTCGATA
>CAZLIO010000527.1:0-3307 GCA_964559025.1 uncultured Pirellulales bacterium
CTGCGACAATACACAACCGCAGGAGTTACAGAATCGGGCATCATCCGGGTTTTCTTTGTTACATTTTGGACAATACATTTGTATTCTCCTGATATGTTTTATTAGCTGCCTTTGGCTTTTTTGGCAAGTTCGTTGCAGCGTTTTCGCAGAGAGGTTAAAGTCTTTTGGTATTTTTCGTCTTCGGCCAGGTTGATTGTTTCGGACGGGTCGTTCTGTAAATCGTAAAGCTCCTCGTAATTATAATCGATATAGCGGGCGTATTTCCATCGCTGGGTGCGGAGGGCCTCGGAGCGGGCGATAGTTTTGTGCACAAACGGATGCTCGTAGAAGAATTCAGTTCGCCACGTTGGTTTTTGGCCTTTGAGCAGTGGGAGCAGGCTTTGGCCCTGCATTTGTTGGGGGGCAGTCAGGCCGGCCAGTTCAAGAATCGTCGGGGCGATGTCCACGTTGAGCGCCATCTGGTCGAGGACGAGGCCGCGGCGTTTTGTGTCTGCCCTCGGGTCATAGACGAGTAGCGGCACGCGGATGGACAGCTCGTGCGGGAACCATTTTCCGGCCAGGCCGTACTCGCCGAGATAGAAACCATTGTCGCCGATGAGCATTATGACTGTGTTGTCGTCAAAGTTGAGCTGCTTTAGCCGGTCGCGGATTTTTCCAATAACGACATCGACTCCGGTAATAAGGCGGTAGTAGCTCTTGACGGATTCCTGAAACTTTTCGGGGTCCGGAAAACGGATACTCCAACGCCTGCGGGCCTCGGAGGTCCGGAGGAATTCGGGCAGGGCGTCGAAATAGCGCGGGTGGGCCGTTTCCGGAGTCGGGATGGTAACGTCACTGTATAGATTCTCATAAGCGCGGTCGTAAATAAACTGGCGCGGGTCGTTATCCTGAACGTGCGGGGCCTTGAAACTTACGGACAGGCAGAACGGCCGGTCTTGTGAGCAGCCCTGCAGGAACTCGATTGCCTGCTCACCCATAATCTGTGTTAGATGTTTATAGTTTCCGTCTTCGTCTTTATGTTCGTATATGCCCTGTCCGGGGAAGCCCTTCCAGTAGTCATATTTGTCGATGGGTAAATCTTTCTTGGCTCCGACGCCGTATTTCCCTATAAATCCGATTCGATATCCGGCCTGGCTCAGGAGCATTGGGTAAGTTTGGGCAAGTACCTCTTCGGAAAAATGCGTCCTGAAGTCGATAATGCCATGCCGCCGTGTCCATTGGCCGGTAAAGATGCTTGCACGGCTGGATGCGCATATAGATGTGGTAACAAAGGCATTCTTGAATCTTACGCCGTTGTTTGCCAGGGCGTCCATATTCGGGGTCTGGATTATTGGATTGCCGGCACAGCCCATAGCGTCGGCTCGATGGTCATCGGTCACTAAAAAAATGACATTCGGCTGTCTTCTCGCAGCGGCACGGCGTTCGGCAAGCTTTACATCGCAGCCGGCCAAAGACATCACTGCGGCTATAGAACCGCTGGCTGCGAGAGATAAGAATTCGCGTCGGTTCACCCCCTTAGAAAGCACTCGTCCTTTTAGAAATTGATGAGCTGGTTCTAACGTGGATTCTTCTATATACTCGTCCAATTTCAAGTTTCTAACGGGATTCATTTTATTCTCCGACGCTTTGTAATGTTTTTTGAAGGGATTCAGTCACCTGTTCTTTATCGGCTGGATTCTGGGTGCTTAAGCGGTTTTCGGCCGCGGACAGGATAGCTCCCAACATTTCCGAATAAGACATTCCGGCCAACTTCGCCATCTTTGCCAGATGGCCGTCCCAGCACCATCCGGGATTGGGATTTACCTCGAGCAATTTGGGAGTGCCGTTCGAGTCCAGTCTCCAGTCAAGCCTGCAGTAGTCCCTGCAGTCCAGTCTCTCGAAGAGCTTCAAACAACATTCGACAAGAAACTTTTCGGTATCCTCCGGCAAATTAGCCGGAATAGATCTGAGTTTCCAGTACGGCGAGTCGGGCATCCACTTGGCCTCATAGCCGCATACTCTCGGCAGCTCCGGCGGGAGCACCGAGTAGTCTTCCTCGATGACGGGCAGAACAGTATAGGACTCGGGCGTGTTTCCTATGATGCCGACCGTCAGGTCTTTGCCGGTGAGGAATTCTTCCACGAGGATGGGTTTTTCGTAGCCGAATTTTTCTCTTATTTCCGAGATGGCGTTTACGAGCTCTTCGATAGAGTTGGCAACGCTTCTCTGGGTTATACCGAAACTGGAATCTCCGTAGTTGGGTTTTACAATCACAGGAAAAGCGAACTGGAGCTCGAAAGTGTCGTCCTGGGGTTTTATGAAGAAGGCATCGGGAACGGCGATTTGCATTTCCATCGCAATTCCGCGGACGAGTGACTTGTCATAACAGAAAGCCAGGCACTGAGGTCCGCCGCCGGTGTATTGGCAGTCAAGGATTTCCAGCATTGACGGGATATGGAGCTCTTTGCGGGCGTCGTTATAGTAACCTTCGTCACACAGATTCAGGAACAAGTCCGATTTCGGTTTTAATTTGACCAGGTCGTTATACAAGCTGTCGTGATTGTTGAGATAGGTGACGTTATATTTATTCAGGTCTCTCAAAGCGTCTTTCATGCGGTCGATTGTGTAGAAATCATCGTCATCAAAAACGCAAAGGGGTTTTAACGGGTCGGGCTTGGCGGGGTCGCCTAAAATTACGACCAGATTATGAGTGAGCTCTTTTGTTTTTTTCCGGGGCATCCAGTCTTTCCGGACAATGGCCGTTAAGGTGATACGTCTTTCCATCATGCCGAGGTCCTGGTTGCGTTTGGAGTCCGCGGATATTTCTTTGTGTACAGTAATATCTCTGAAACCCGCCGTAGCAAAAAGCTCGTCCAGGTTTTTCCGGGTGTAAAGGCGCTCGGCGTAAAACTGGTCGGCGATGACGCCTTTTTTGACGTGAGTCACCACTTCTCTCGAGATTAAACGCTGTTTGTCCTTGGAGAGAGAACGTTCCCTGCATACGAAGTAATTTTTGTCGATCCATTCCCAGGACCTGGGTTTGAAACGTCTCCTCTGATACTCGCCGTCGGCAACGTCTATGAGAATTTTGCCCCAGGGCTTTAAGACCCTGAAGACCTCTTTAAGGACCCTGACGTCATCCTGAGGCGTTTCGAAATAGCCGAAGCTGTTTCCGGGAATCATAACCACGTCAAAAGTATCCGGCTGATAGGGGAGTTTTCTGGCGTCTCCTTCTCTGAACTTTATATTCAGATTTTCCTTTTTGTTCTGGGTCTTTGCTTTTTGAATCAGATAGCGGGAGCGGTCGAGCCCCTCAACGTTGCTGAAT
>CAZLIO010000528.1:0-3306 GCA_964559025.1 uncultured Pirellulales bacterium
CAAAATGAACGTAAACTTATATTTTATAGAGGATTACAGAAAAAAAGATGATTTCTTAGTCCGAATAAACAAACCCAATTCAAACCCAATTTCCGAAAGGCCAAAAATGAACGCAAATGCATATTTTATATAGGATTATGAAAATGAAACCGCTTTCGGGCCCCAAAAAACAAACCCAAACAAACCCAATTTCAAATGCACACAGAGCCAGTCTCGCCATTCGTCTCTGTTGGTTAGGTATAATTGTTTCATTCCAGTACTATTGATTATAGGGTTTTTGCATGACGTCAAGCTCACCGGCGCCGCGCACAGAGCGTCCGTGTTCAGCCGCTGGTTAGCTCTCAGCTTCGACTGTTTATTGTTCAAGAACTTCCATTCTTTGTGTCTGAAGGTTCCCGTTGAAACAGGTCACGTGAAAACGCTTGAAGAAGCCAAGCAGCTCAGATATTGGAATTCTTCCTGAGAACTCAGTGACAAGCACTGAGCTGCCTTTACCGGACGCCTTTTGGTTGACGCCGTCTATGTCTTCGCCGTAATCATCGGAATCCACTGCATAGACCGAAACCCTCACTTTGGGACTATCAATAGAGGCAGTTGACAAAAAGAAATCAAAGCCGACCGGCCAGAAGCCCTCAGGTACATTAAGCCGTTTTGCCAGGTCGGTTAGATTCTTCCCATCAGCGATGTCAGTTGAAGCGTTACCTCTGTAGTCACAGTATTGTGTGTGTTCAATCTTTGGGTCAAACATATTAAACCTCCACAAGGTCATCAAATAATGTCGTGCTGCTCACGCGCGCGATTTACCGCACTGCCGAGCAAGCCTTAACTTTCAAAATAGACGCCGCCGTTTACGAGGGCTTTTCTTAGGTCGCGGTAGCGCAGCTCACGTGTCCCGCAGTTCTTAGCTGCGCAGAGGGCCGCTGCTGTGCCTGTCGCCTGTCCTTGTCCCATGCAGCTTACAGTGTTTCTGGTGGACATGTGGGCTCGATGGTCGGAGGTAATCAACATGCCGGCCGCAATAAGATTCTGGACTCCAGCTACACGCAGCGCCCTATAGGGTATTCCGTACGTGCCGCCATTCTTGACTTGGTAGCGGGGCGCACTGTCATGAAACCCGTAAACCATGATCTCGTCATCAAAGTGTCTGCCTTCGATAACATCTTCATGTGAGATGTCATAGTCGCACGTAATCAGTCTGCCGCGTCGGATGCAAAGCTTGGGGCTCGTTCGGGCGATGAACGCCTTCTCACAGCCGGGGACATATTCCCTGAACAGCTCGATGGCCTTTGCCTGACGCTTTCTCAGCTCCAATTCCTCCTTCGCTACTTCATCTCGGTTGGTCGGACTGACCGGCATCTTGAAATTCAGCTTGATGAACATAAAGTAATTGTCGTGAACAGTTGTCGTAACCATTGACATTCCAATCTTGTATGCTCCCTCGCTGAACCCGGAGGGGAGATTTACCCTCATGCCGTCCAATCGCACGATTTGTCCATCTTTGCCGCTGCGAATGCCTTCGGCCTGTTGAGTAATGGCGTCGTGCGATTTGAGGAATTTGTAGTATTTGTCAATGCCGACATTGCCGACGCCGATGCTGTTTACGACCGCGTAATCGTTCGGCTCGGTGTAATCCGCGCCGGCGTATGCGGCGAGGTCGCCGTAGGCCGTGCAGTCCACAAAGCATTTCGCGTAGAATGCCTCCCTGCCTGAGCGGCTCTCAGCGATCACGCCCCTGATCCGGGAACCGTCCATAATCGCTCCGGCCAGAAGCGTATTGACGCATACGAAAACGCCCGACTCGACGAGCATCTCGAATGTAATGAGTTTATACATTTCCGTGTCAATCGCTGTGCAAACCGAATCGTAATTGTACCCTTTGGACATCTCGGCGTGGCCCGATGTGCCGCCGACTTTCAGAAGGCGGTCGATAATCTCTTGAGGAATTCCTCGCACAACCTGACGTTTTTTGACGCCGGGGAAGGCCTTCCACAGGTTGTAGAAGCTGTGAAGTGCCGTGCCGCCTTCGGTGGCGGTCCCGCCCGGATAACCCTTAACCTCTATCAGTGCCGTCTTTGCACCCTGACGGGCTGCGGCTGTAGCCGCCACCACCCCTGCCGTGCCGCCGCCTGCTACGACGACATCGAACTTCCTTACAGGCAATTTTTTTGTCGGCTCCTCGTAATAATTCGTAGGTTGGTTCTTTGTCCCTGCCGGATTGCCTTGCGCAAAGCCGGCTTGAGCCCCAATTCCAAGTATTAGAGCGTTTTTCGAAAACTCTCGACGATTCATTTCTATCTCCTCATATAGTTAGTGTAGTTAATAATGTATTATTGACTCTTCGATAGGAAATCTAAACTTAAACAGCAGGGTTTGCAAGGGAAAATATGCTTGTATTTCGGGAGGTAATAGGCATAATGCTAAAATGTATATGCAAATGCTATTAAGGAGATGCGCATATAGCAGTTTCGCATGAGACTATCTTGCTGTTAATAAGATTCAGGATAGGCGGGAGCCTGAGGTTTCTTTCGCACGCCCAGACGCTCAGAGTTTTTCAGCGTGCCTGCGTTAGAGCAGGGCTAAAAATTCAGTACAGTCAGGGTTTCAATCCCCGTCCGAGATTATCATTGCCCCTGCCGAGGCCGGTAGGGGTTGCCTCGGATGATGAGCTGCTGTGTCTTCGGGTACGTAAGAGCACAAGCCCACAAGAGCACAAGAGCATAAGTGCACAAGTGCACAAGAGCATAAATGCACAAGTGCCTGAGGGCTGTGAGCTGCTTTCGGTAAATATTGCTAAAGCGAATACGTCATTTCAGCCTTGTTCAGCAGCGTATGTGTTAGCGGTACGGAAGGAATATCTCAACGAAGAGTTGAAGGCCGCGATTAAGCGTTTGTTGGCGAGTGAAAGTATTAACCTCCAGCGACAGATAGGTGCAAGAGACCCAAGACGCAAGACTCAAGACTCAAGACTTAAAAATGTGGATGTGAGAGGTTTTTTGAAGTCGATTGAATTGGACGGGAACAGTATAATTGTTGAATGCAAAATCAGTTCGGCTGGTTCGATACGGGTTGATGAAATTTTGAAGCTGCTCCGGCTGGATGTAGAAAAGCTGGCGTCGCCGATTAGACGCACAAGTGTGCAGTGGCAGCAAAAATAATACAAAAGGTGAAGTTTAAAGTACGAGACTATTAAAAGCACAAAGTAAGAAATTCGAAACAAATTCGAAATTCAAATACTAAATTACCAAAACGTTTTGAATTTTGTATTTTGGTCATTTGCTCGCACCTGCGGTAACGCGAGTACAGGTG
>CAZLIO010000529.1:0-3300 GCA_964559025.1 uncultured Pirellulales bacterium
AAACGATTTTTTTCTTTTCAAAGTATGCCTAACCTCAATTTTGCAGAACTCATCATATATTATAAAAAAGAAGTTATTGTATAGCGGATTATAAAAGTTGTTTCACTGCTTTTTTCCAGCCTTCGTAGGAAGCATGAACCTTCTTCGTGTCTTTATTGGGAGAAAACTGTTTTCTACCAGTGGTGAGGTTCTTTAATTCACCGATATCAGAAAAGATATTCTGCTGAAGTCCGGCTAAGCAGGCGGCACCAAGGGCAGAGACTTCTTCCAGGCCGATGTTGATAACATTAGTTTTCAATAGATTAGCCAAAAACTGCATAACAAAATGATTAGCCGTTACACCTCCGTCCACCTTGAGTTCTTTTAATTTGATTCCACTATCCTGCTCCATAGCGGTGATGACATCCTTAATCTGGTATGGAATTGATTCCAGAGCGGCACGGACAATATGGTTCCTGTCACAACCTAAGTTCAAACCCAAAATTGCAGCTTTGGCATCCATTTTCCAATGGGGAGCACCAAGGCCGCTGAAAGCAGGAACCAGATACACGCCGTTAGTATTTTCAATAGATAGAGCGATTTCCTGGGTTTGGCGATTGTCGGCAAAAAGCCCGAGTTGATCACGTAACCAATTAATCGTGGCTCCGCAGGTAACGATTATACCTTCCAAGGCATAATCGACCCTATCGGACATACTCCAGCAAATGGTGGTAACCATTCCATTTTCAGATTGAACTCTTTTGGAACCGGTATTGAGGAGAATAGAAGAGCCGGTGCCCATAGTTGCCTTTGCGGTGCCGGACGAGAAGCAACCTTCTCCGAAAGCAGCGGCGTGGGAATCGCCTATCATAGCCGATATGTTTATCTTATCCGGGAAGAGTCCCTCAAAATCAGATTGGCCATATGAGTACGAGGAAGGTTGTGGCTGGGGCAGGTTGAGATTTTGTAGATTGAATTTATCTAAAAGATATTTGTCCCATTGGAGGTCATTGATGTTAAAAAAAAGAGTGCGGGAAGCATTGGTGTAATCGGTACAATAACTTTTGCCTTTGGTGAGTTTAAACAAGAGCCATGCATCAATGGTTCCAAAATATACCTCTCCTGAGTCAATGATATTTCTTATCCGCCGGTCGTTTTCATAAAGCCATATAATTTTTGTTCCGGAAAAGTAAGGGTCGATAATCAGGCCGGTTCTGTTCATGACTTCTTTTTCTAAACCCGATTTTTTCAGGCGGTTGCAGATTTCTACTGATCTTTTACACTGCCAAACAACAGCATTGGAAAGAGGCTGACCTGAATGGTTCCAGAGAAGAAAGGTCTCTCTCTGATTGGAAATGCCACAGGTCTTGACCTTAGTCAGATCATGAGAGACCGCTTCGCGATACTGATTAAGACAATCCTTTACCGATGTTAGTACATTCTGATAGATCTCCAGGGGGTCCTGCTCCACAAATCCCGGCTGGGGAAAATAGGATTTCAGGGGCTGAGTAGCCTGCGCAACAATCTGACCGCGCGTATCGAACACAACTGATTTTGTCGCACTTGTACCTTGATCCACTGCCAAGATAAAGGTTTCATTCATACTCATCTATCCTGTATTACCCTCTAACAAAGTTATAGCGGTCCGGGTAAGTCCCGGGGCTGTAAGGCCATAGTGGGCAAAGATCTCCAGCTGATTTCCGGTCATTGTATACTCATCCGGGATACCTACAATCTTGAAGGGAACCTGCATATTTGCCTCCATGAGTATCGCAGCGCAGGCTTCTCCTAATCCGCCCGAGGTACGGTGTTCTTCCACAGTCACAATCGCACGACACTCCTCGGCTGCCCGTATCACGGCTTCAATGTCTAAGGGCTTGATCGTGTGCATGCTGATGACACGACATGAATAACCTGACTGTTCCATTTCCTCAGCGGCCTTTAGCGCAGGATACACGGTTTCACCCGTGGCAACAAAGGCGATGTCTCTGCCGTCACGAATCTTGAGTGCTTTGCCGACTTCAAAAGGGGTACCAGATGGATGCAGATGAGGCATGGGACGTTTGCCGAAACGGATATAGACCGGATGGGACATCTGTGCAGCGGCCTTTATGGCTTCGGTCGTTTCCAGGTTATCTGCAGGCACAATAATCGTGATATTGTTGATGGCCCGCAGCACGGCAATATCATGGATCGCATGATGCGTAGAACCCAATGCGCCATAGCTTACGCCGGCACTAATGCCGATAAGTTTGACCGGCTGATCTGAATAGCAAACATCATTCTTAATCTGTTCCAAAGCCCGGGCCGTTAAAAAGCTGGCCGGTGAAACGGCATAGACAGTTTTTCCTGCAGAAGCTAATCCTGCGGCCACACCAACCAGGTTCTGTTCGGCAATGCCCACCTCAATAAGCTGCTCAGGGACTGCAGCCACATAGGGCATTAGCTTTCCTGAGCCCCGCGAGTCACTGGTTACGACCAGGACGTTTTTGTTTTCGCGGGCAAGCGTCAGCAAGGTTTCCGCAACAACCTCCTGGTTAGCCTTACCCAATACTGCACCCGGTGTAAAACTCATGATCTTATCTCCGCCAACCTTGCCTCCAATTCCTGTTGTGCTTGCTCGTATTGCCGGTCGTTAGGCACACCATGATGCCATTTAGGATTGTTCTCCATGAAGCTAATCCCTTTACCTTTAATGGTCTTGGCGATAACGACACTCGGTTTACCCGCAGTAAACGGGAGCATACCCAGCACCTCTGTTAACGCTGTTATATTGTGGCCATCGACCATTCGTACTTCTTGGCCAAAGGCCTCCAATTTTTGTGCCAGTGGTTCCAGCCCACACATCTCTTCGGTTTTACCAGTGAGCTGCAGAGCGTTGCGGTCAACAATGACACAGAGATTGTCCAGGTGATAATGGGCGGCCGCCATCAGGGATTCCCAGTTGGAACCCTCCGCCAATTCACCATCACCCAGCAATGTAAACACGCGATAAGCAGCATGATCTAACTGGCCGGCCAGGGCTACGCCTACACTAAAGGCCAGGCCATGGCCCAATCCCCCGGTGTTGTGCTCGATGCCTTTTACTTTACGCGTAGGATGGCCCGTATAATCAGAACCATAACTGTAAAAGGTTTCCAGTTCCTCTTCCGGGAAAAAACCTCGATCTGCCAGCACCACATACAACGCCTCTACAGAGTGGCCTTTACTCTGGATATAACGGTCGCGCCCGGGGTCGTTGAACGTCTCCGGTGTGACATTTAAAATGCGGTTATACAGGACATTCAGGATATCTACACAGGATAGACTTCCACCTGTATG
>CAZLIO010000530.1:0-3298 GCA_964559025.1 uncultured Pirellulales bacterium
GCTCTCGCAAAGTGACATTGAGAATATGGTTCAGATGACTATAAAGGAGTATGGAAAAATTGATATTCTGGTTAACAATGCCGGCTTAAATATTCGAAAGCCAGCTACGGAAGTTACTCAGCAGGATTGGGATACTGTATTGGATACCAATCTTAAGGGCAGCTTTTTTTGCGCTCAAGCGGTTGCTAAGGAGATGATAAAACGAAACCCCGGCACCGCCGGGTCTGCAAAAACCCCCCTTCGGGGGGGCAGGATAATAAACGTCGGCTCTTGCACGTGCGTTTTCGGTATGGAGGGCATCACAGCTTATACCGCAAGTCGAGGCGCTATCCTGTCAATGACAAGAAGTCTGGCTGCGGAATGGGGCAAGTTTGGAATTACGGTCAACGTGCTGGCTCCCGGCTGGTTTAAGACAGCACAAAACGCAGTGCTGTATGAGAACAAAGAGTGGGTGGATTATATTACGGAGCGTATTCCTCTGAATCGCCCCGGCCAGCCAAATGACCTTGATGGCACAGTTGTCTTTTTGGCTTCGGATGCTTGCGAATATATTACAGGCCAGATAATTTTGGTAGATGGCGGATTCACTACAGGAGCAATGAAAGCAATTACCTGAGAATTGGTAATTGATTATTTGTTAAGGATATGAATATGAATTTAAGAGGTGTTGTTCTTGCGGGCGGCACGGGCTCACGGCTTATGCCGTTGACCAAGGTTACAAATAAGCATCTGCTTGGCGTGGGGCAAAAGCCGATGATATATTACCCCATTGAGAAGTTAACTTCTATCGGCGTTGAGGAAATCCTGATTGTAACCGGCGTCGAGCACATGGGCGATGTTGTCAGTCTGCTGGGCTCCGGAAAAGACTTCGGCTGTCGATTTACATATAAAGTTCAAGATGAGGCGGGCGGAATTGCCCAGGCCCTGGCGTTAGCTGAGAATTTCGCACAAGGCCAACCTATAGCTGTTATCCTCGGCGACAATATCTTTGAAAGCAGTCTCAAAAGCTACGCCGATAAATTCATAGCTCAAAAGACCGGTGCGAGGATACTCCTCAGGCAAGTGTCCGACCCACAGCGTTTTGGCGTTGCGGAGCTATCCGATGGCAAGGTTATTGGTATTGAAGAAAAACCCAAAGAACCCAAGTCGGATTATGCCGTAACCGGCATATATTTTTACGATGCCTGCGTTTTTGACATAATACGTGCCCTTAAACCGTCAGCTCGCGGCGAGCTTGAAATTACTCACGTTAATTACGCTTATATTGAAAAAGGCCAGCTGGCCTATGATGTCCTCGATGGTTGGTGGACGGACGCCGGGACATTCGAGTCGCTTAATAGAGCCAATGAATTGGTTGTAAAGGAGCCTCCGCAATAACATTGATACTTGTGGCACGGCCTTCCAGACCGTGAACTCATCACGGGCAAGATGCCCGTGTCACAGGATGCTCGATGAGCATTATGAACTGGGAGATATCAGTATAAAATGAATGTTAAAGAGACAAAGCTGGCTGGAGTGCTCGTATTAGAGCCGAATGTGTTCTCTGATGAGAGAGGATTCTTTTTAGAGACCTGGAAAAGCACACGTTACGAGAACCTCGGTATCGAGGGTCCTTTTGTGCAGGACAATGTCTCATTTTCCAAAAAAGGGGTTTTGCGTGGTTTGCATTTTCAATACCCCCAATCACAAGGTAAATTGGTTCAGGTTTTATCAGGCCAGGTTGTGGATGTTGCTGTTGATGTTCGCGTAGGTTCTTCGACTTTTGGTCATTGGGTCAGTGAAGTACTTTCCGATGCGAACCACAGGCAGATATATATTCCGCCGGGCTTTGCCCATGGATATTGTGTTACAAGCCAGACGGCAGTTTTTTTATATAAGTGCACCGATTTCTATAATTCGGCGACTGAAAGTGGCATCATCTGGAATGACCCCGACCTTAACATCGACTGGCCAATAAAGGAGCCCGTCTTATCGCCCAAAGATGCAAACTATTCCAGACTTAAAGACCTTTCACCTGACAAATTACCGCATTTCGGGAGGCCCTGATGGTAACTAATGATATTAGGATTGCCATTTTGGGTGGCAGGGGGATGCTTGGAACCGACCTGACAAAAATCTGCCGACGGCAGGGCTTGAACGTTGAAGTGTTTGATTTGCCGGAATTTGACATAACAAACTCTCAGCAGTTGAAGGAAGCTCTCAGTACCACAAAGACAATCGTCAACTGCGCATCTTATACAGATGTAGATGGCGCCGAGAACGAAGCCGAAAAAGCGTATCAGGTTAATGCAGAAGCGGTAGGGCGGCTGGGTGCTCTCGTAAAAGCAGCTAATGCCTGGTTACTTCACATCAGTACCGATTTTGTTTTTGACGGTCGGTCGGAAAGACCCTATGTTGAGACGGACCTTCCTAATCCTATAAATGAATATGGTAAAACCAAGCTGGCAGGCGAGCAACTGCTTGGTCACAGCGGCTGCCGCCATTGTATAATGCGTATTGAGTGGACATACGGAGCAGCGGGCAATAACTTTGTAACCAAGTTAATCAAGCGTGCAAAAACTGATAAGGAATTAAAGGTTGTTGATGACCAGATAGGTTCACCGACGGCTACAACCGAAGCTGCCAAAGTAATCTGCGAGTTATTGCGAATAAAACCTACGGGCTTATTTCATTTTGCAAGTGCCGGCTACGTTAGCCGATACGAAATGGCAAAGTTTATATTTGACAAGCTCTCAATGGATGTTACGCTGTCGTCCTGCAAAACCAGCGATTGGAAAACTGGAGCTGACAGGCCTTTAAACAGCCGTTTCGATTGCAGCAAGATACAGGCTCTTCTTGATGAACCGGTTGAGCCTTGGCAAGGTCCATTAGAACGTTTTTTGAGGCAATTATGAGAAGGATTCTGGTTACAGGTGGTGCGGGATTTATAGGAAGCAATTTTGTGCGAATGGTGCTTTCGGAGCATCCCGATTGTTTTGTCGTCAATCTCGACAAGCTAACCTATGCCGGCAATCTCGAAAACCTCGCTGAATTCTTAGAGCACAAAAATCACAAATTCGTAAAAGGTGATATATGCGATGGCGCACTGATTGAAAAAATTATCGATGAATACCAAATCGATGCTATAGTTAATTTTGCTGCCGAAAGCCATGTGGACCGTTCCATCACCGAGCCTAAGGTCTTTATAGAAACCAATATTGTCGGCACATTGACCCTTCTTGAAGCCGCCCGTGGCAAAAACTTAGAGCGATTTATTCAAATTTCGACCGATGAGGTTTACGGCTCGCTCGGCCCTGAC
>CAZLIO010000531.1:0-3283 GCA_964559025.1 uncultured Pirellulales bacterium
GATAAGATACTGTTGCATAAGGAGTTATCTGGTAGTTTGAAATCCGAAATCCTAAGCCCTAAATCCTAAACAAATCCAAATTACACAAATTTAAATGTTCAAAACCTTGTCTGGCTTGACAGATAATGCTTTTTGGCGTGTATCTGCTGATACGAAAACGTGCGGTTCTCCGCTATATCTATCGCCTGCCGGCGGTTTATGTTTGCCTATCAGCAAACATACAGGTATTTTAATGTGTTATCAAACAATAGTCAACAAAAAAATAAATGAAAAAGCACTTTTTTTTGGCTGCTATCCTGAGCCCATTCTACTACCCCTTCGGCTTCGCTCCCCCCTTCGCTATTCTCCTTCGCCGGAGGCTACGTGGAAACCAGCTTCGGAGGGCAGGCTAAGGGAGCGTATCTCGTGGCTGAGATCCTTCGACTCCTCTGCTCTTCGCTCAGGATGACAAACGAACGTAATTGATTATTAACAATGAGGTTACCAGATGCCGGTAAAAATAGCCACACCCGGGCAGTGTGGGTCTTGCCCTGCCACGATAGTTACAGTATTATATGGCATTATGCCGAATTATACACAATGTATCGTCCAAACGTAAGAAAAGGAAAGTCTCCTGCAAAATCGAGGTTAGGCATACTTTGAAAAGAAAAATTTGCCTTTTGATTTTTTCTTTTCAAATAGTAATTTCTTATCTAATAAGAAGAGAGCTAATTATTTAAGAAAATCGAAAAAGCTAATTTTCTTAAATAATTTATGCCTAACCTCAATTTTGCATAACTCTAAAGAGGTAAAAACAAGATGGCTGAAAACAAAACCAATCTCAAACTTGATGCTTTGCCCGAACAAATTCGCGATAGTACGAAGAGTTTTGCCGATAAGCTCACTGCAGCATTAGGTGAAAATCTTCAGAGCATAACAGTGGTCGGCAGCAGTCTGACCGCGGATTACAGACCCGGCCAAAGCGACATCAATACCGTCCTGGTCCTTGGGAGGCAGACTTCAGCTTCGCTCAATGCCATTGCCGCTCTCGCCAGGCCGATGAGAAAGAAACGCATCTCGCCGCCTTTGCTTATGACAGAATCTTATATTGAACAGTCACGTGACGTATTCGGTGTTGAATTCCTGGATTTTCAACTAACGCACCAAACAATCCTCGGCGACGACCCTTTTGCTGCGCTAACTTTTGATAAAAAAGACGTTCGCCTCCAGTGTGAAAGAGAACTAAAAGCAATGCTTATAAGGTTAAGGCAGGGCTATATTGCTGCGGCGGCTAATAAAAAACTTGTCCGGGACGTTCTGATTTCGACGGCCAAAGGACTGATGCCGCTCTTGCGGGCAATGCTATGGTTAAAAGATATCGACCGACCCACTAAGGCCGAACCAACACTCAGCAAAGCGGCTGAGCAGTTTTCAATCAATATGGAACCTCTGATAACCACAAGAAAATGGCAGCACCAAAAGGTGCGGCTCAGCGAGGCTGAGATGGAGAATGCCTTCGAATCGGTTTATACCACTGTTGAACAATTAGCTCTTTTCGTTGATAAACTCGAGGTCTGATTATGCAACGATTCTTTCCTAAGCTAATAGCAGCGCTTCTGGTAATATCGTCTGCGACAACAGCCGGCTGGGCGGCGGCCGATCCCTCGACTGCGCTCGGGACAGGCTTGCCGATGCCTCGCTATTACGTCGAAGATTATGCCAACGTGGTAAATCCCTCCCATGAACGTTCGCTAAACGGGATACTGCAGGAGCTGGAACAAAAAACCGGCGCGCAGTATATCATCCTGACCGTTGACACAACGGGAGGGATGCCGATTGAACAGTTTGCAATCGAGTACGCTGAGAAATGGAAGCTCGGCCAAGAAGGTAAAGACAATGGAATGCTTTTCGTCCTTGCGAAAAACGACCGAAAATGGCGATTCGAGGCCGGCTATGGATTGGAGGGATTTATTACGGACCAGCTCTGCGGCCGGGTAGGCAGAGATGTTCTCGTGCCATATCTTAAGCAGGGCAATTACAGCGAAGGTATTTATCAGGCCAATTTAAAAATCGTCCAGAAAATCGCCGGCGAATATCGCGTTGCTTTGACAGGCATGCCTAAAATGGCGCCTGTGGGCGTTGGTCGTGGAAACATAAGAAGAGGCCTGCCCTGTTGCAGTGTTCTGCCGCTTTTGATTTTCATATTCCTGATATTCGGTGGAAGGGGCAGAGGGATGGGGATGTTGTTTTTTCTGCCGTTTATGTTAGGCGGCTTCGGCGGCCATGGAGGTTACGGCAGGAGCGGCTCGTTCGGGGGCGGGAGCTTCGGCGGTGGCTTCGGCGGGTTCGGTGGCGGAATGGGCGGCGGTTTCGGCGGCGGCGGAGCAAGCGGGGGCTGGTAGTAAGAAGGAAATTCAGAATTGAGAGATAAGAATTAAAAAAGGAAAAAAGAAAATGAGAAACTTCGGAAAAATATGGGTCGCTTTAGTCGCAGTGCTGGTCGTCTTGTTACTGATCGGCCTTGGGATATTCTCCTGGTACATTGGCGGTTATAACAAAGCGGTCAACCTTGAACAAGGTGCGGAAAAGGCCTGGGCGGATATCGATGCTGCTTTGCAGCGAAGGCTCGACCTGGTGCCAAACCTTGTCGAAACGGTAAAAGGATATGCAACACACGAAAAAGAGCTATTTGAAAACATTGCCAAATCGAGGGAGAAATATTTTCAGGCCGGCAACAGGGCGGGCAAGATCGAGGCGACCAATGAGCTGAGCGGATTTTTGTCGCGGCTTTTGATGTTACAGGAAAACTATCCGCAGCTAAAGGCCAATGAAAACTTCCGAGACCTTCAGGTTGCGCTCGAAGGCACAGAGAACCGCATCAACGTAGCCCGAACGAGATATAACGAGGCGGCTAAGCAGCTGAACGCCTATTACCGGCAATTTTTCGGGTCATTTTTCTGCAAGCGGGCGGGCGTAGAGAAAGTTGAATATTTCGAGGCCAGCGAGCAGGCAAAGACCGAATTGCCCAAAGTTGAGTTCTGAATACACTGGATGGTACCACCCCCAAACAAGCCTTCGACGAGCTCAGGCCAGGGTTTGAGGGTGCCACACTGTTTTCTTTCATAACCCAAAGGGCCTTAAGATAATGGAAAAGTCAAAGGGCAAAAGTCCTAAAGAAAGCGCGGTGGAAACAAGATACTTACTTATGCCCCACCAGGCCAATCCTCAGGGCACAGCGTTCGGCGGAGCGATTGTGGCCTGGATTGATATGGTGGCGGCAATGGTGGCACAGAGGCACTGCGGC
>CAZLIO010000532.1:0-3272 GCA_964559025.1 uncultured Pirellulales bacterium
TCCGGTTTGCAGTTTTAATTCTTCTTGCTACCTTACTGCAGGCCAGCTTTTTTGCAGATTTGAATGTCAAGCCTGATTTGCTGTTAATACTTTTGGTATTCTTTGCTGTCTACTGCAATACCTCGGAGGCCATCATAACTTCCTTCACAATAGGTTTCGCTGCGGACCTTATTGGTCGCACGATGGGCCCGCAAATGATTAGCTTTGGTGTTCTCGGCACGGCCCTGGCCTACCTTCACAGGGTTATTGCTATCAGAAAAATGACTTATCAATTCCTTGCGATATTCATCACAGCCCTTTTGGCCGGGGCGCTGGTCTATTTCTTAAACTTTCTAAAGGGTGAGCCGACACCACCAAAAATATACGCCGCTCTTTTCGGGATAGCTCTGTACTCGGCCCTGGTGGGACCGTTTTTATTTTTGCCGTCAGCCTGGTGGATGCGTATAAAGATACATCGCCTCAGCCGACGTTAAACCCTCACCCCGAAAATGCCGAATTACGAATTGCAGCACGTATCACTAAAAACAGAATATAATGTACGATAAGCGAATCAAAATTTTTGTAATCATAAGTGCCTTGCTTTTACTGGTCTGTTTGCTCCGCCTGACACAAATGCAGCTGCTTCCAACCTCTTCGGTCCAAAGTGATATCGAGGAGCTAAAACGCCAAAGAGGTCAATCCCAGGAGCTTAAAACAGTCCGAGGCAAAATACTCGACAGAACAGGCAACAAAGACAAAGCATTAGCCACGGATGAACCACAGTTTCAGCTCTGTATAAATTACAAGCTCACGTGTTTTATGGATGACCGCATCCGGGAAGGCAGATTAGTAAGCGCCGCCGAAAAAGAAGATCCAGATGCTGTAGCTAATGTACAAAAAGAGCTGGACCTCGGCCTAACAGATTTGAACCAGATAATCAACAAGTGTGCTCAATTCAAAGGAGTCGAACCTACTGAGATAAAAAACGAAATACGGAAAATAAATGATTATATCTGGAATCAGTGCACGTTTCAGGCCTGGCATCGGAGATTCCCAAATTCCGAGGTTTCTCAAAACTATGACAGTATAATCAGCATTCCGGACTATGAAGCAATAGCTGATTTTGAGGAAAAGGAACCAGACCGGCAAAAGCGATTCCGACTTGTGAGTAAAGTTGATATCGCCGAGATGCACAAGCCCTGGCCGCTGCTTGATTTAAAAACCGATGACGATATCTTTGCCGCTCAGCTGGAGTTTTTAAAAGTCGATGATATTCAGATTCTGCCAAAAGCACGAAGGATCTACCCGTATGGTACGGCTGCGGCCCAAACCATAGGCTGGGTCGGGCCGGTAACACAGAACCAAGAAGATAGAGGGCTCTTCGCAGACGACAAACTATCAAGCTATTTGAGCGGAGAGATTTGCGGCCGAGAGGATGGAGTTGAGTATGTTTGCGAAACCATACTTCGCGGCAGACGAGGGGAGCTCGTTTACGATATAGACAGCCAGCTTATAAGTCAAACCCAGAGCCGGTTCGGCAAAGACGTTTCACTGACGCTGGATATCGAGCTTCAGCAAAGAATAGAAAACTACCTGACCACATACAAACATGACCCGAATTGCGGACCCGGAATGGCGGCTGTTGTCATTGAGGTTGGAACAGGTGATATTCTCGCATTGGTTTCGATACCGGTCTTTGATTTAAACCGTGCCAGGTATGACTACGGCGACCTCGCTAACGACCCCGATAAGCCTTTAATAAATCGAGCAATAAATGAATGGTACCCACCCGGCTCAGTTGTAAAGCCGCTGATTCTTATCGCAGGGCTCGAATCCGGCAAAATCACCCCGGAGGAGGTCATACCCTGCCCGGCTCAGAAAGCCCCAAAAGGCTGGCCAAGCTGCTTGTTATACAACAGATACAGAGCAGGCCATGACGGGAGGTGGGAAAACAATGCTCGTAATGCTATCAGGGGCAGCTGCAATATTTATTTTTCCCGCCTTGCAGACAGAATCGATCCCCTGGTCCTCCAGCAATGGCTATTTAAATTCGGCTACGGCCGAAACATACTTTTTCCGCCAGCTTCCACTGCTAATACGGAATTCAACAGGAACCTGCGGCAATTACCAGGCGTAATCTCAAACACTATCCCAAGGGGCCCAATCTCAAATTTTAAACAAGTGCCACCGCTTAGTGACAGCGAAAGAAGATGGTTCGGCATAGGCCAGGGGAATCTGCGAGTTACGCCTTTACAGGTAGCAAATGCAATGGCCGCTATCGCACGAGACGGATTCTATAAACCACCTCGGCTGTTTATGGATAACACATACGAATTCGACTTTAACAAAATCGACCTTGGTATTTCACCTCAGACCTTAGCAGTAGTTTATGATGGCATGAGCGCTGTGGTTAATAAGACCGGTGGAACAGCTTACACTACATTCCAACCGATTCTTACGAGTCTTGCCGAGCAGGACATAAAGGTTTACGGCAAAACCGGCTCAACCCAGGCCCCGGAGCACGCCTGGTTTGGAGGCTTCGCAACTGACAGCCAAAATCGTAGCATCGCAATCGCCGTGGTCGTCGAAGGCGGCCAGTCCGGCTCAAGCGACGCCGCGCCTTTGGCCCGTGACATCATCCAGTTCTGCATCGACGCCGGATATGTGGGCAAATCCGCCCTGACAACAGAATAAAACCAAGTCTCAACAACAAAATAAAACGCAGAATACAACAAAAACTTCTGGCAAATCTGTGCTGATAATCTATTATCTTATGTAAGCGACTTGTGGAGCTTTGCTATTGGTTCAATATTAAAACGAAGGGAGAATGTAAAATGTATTGTCCAAAATGTGGTAAAGAAAATCCAGATGATGCTCAATTGTGCCACTTCTGCAGCTCGGTATTGACAAGCACTCCAGCCCAGGTTCAGGCTCTCAGTGTAAAAACAAGTGGGATGGCGATTGCGTCATTCGTACTCGGAATGTTAGGCTTTTGTACCTTCTTCATCACGGCGATACCGGCGGTAATTTTAGGTATTGTCGCTCTATTGAAGATAGGGAAAAGCGCCGGCAAATTAAAAGGCACCGGTTTTGCCATAGCAGGAATTGTTGTCCCCACTGTTTCAGGCCTTTTTGTATTACCGCTGATGTTGGGGATTATGATGCCTGTATTGGTGAGGACGAGACAAATAGCGTTCCGAATGGTCTGTGGAAACAATATGTCTGACCTCGGCAAGGTCATGCTCATCTACGCCAGTGACTATGATGAGAAGTTTCCGACTCCGGCAAAATGG
>CAZLIO010000533.1:0-3271 GCA_964559025.1 uncultured Pirellulales bacterium
ATTGGAAATTCTCCCTAATCTTCTCAGGTTTGAATCCCGCCATCGGTCTTGCCGAAATTCTTATGCAGCTCGCTTAATTTCTCAGCCCGGAGCTGCTCGTCGGCAACAAGTTTTGCCTGGGCCAAAAGGATGTTATCACGAAGCCGGTCTTTATCTTCTATTTGGCCCAGCAATCCCTCAATACGCTGGGCATAATCGGAGGCGTGCGGATTTAGCATAACAAACTCGGCCAAACGTTCAATTGCTCCTGCCTCATCCGTTCGATTTTCAGGCCCTATAAAGGTTCGCAATTGACCTAATCTTCTTTGCAGCTCGTTTAGCTTCGGTACTGTCATAACCGAGTCAGCCGGAAGACGAAACAGACCGAACAATGACTCGTCTGAGGTTTGTTCTTTTTCAAGCAGTTTTGACCGCTCAGCCGCCAGCATCGTTTCGGCCTGGCTAAGAAGCTCCTCAGCCAGCTCAAATTTACCCTGACCGGCCCAATGTTTTGCGATCCGCCATCGTGCCTCTATTGATTCCGGACTCTCGCCAAACTCACTGTACAGCCGATACCATATCTCACGTGACCTTTCGTATGGATAATCGCTGTAAAAATGTAATATTTCGTTTTGCCCAAGCACATTGATATCCGGGCTGTATTCGCTCAGAAGCGCTTTGCAGTAAAGCGCTATCGGCATCCGACGGCTGTTGGAACGTTCGCTTATAAACAAATCGTACTGCCCGAAAAGCCATTGTCTTTTCGCCTGATACTCCAATTCCTGCGGCACTATAAACCAGCTTGGCCAAAGGTCGTAACTTAACTTAATCTGGATTTCTCTTTTCAGCTCTGCACGCAGCGCTATATTGTCGGCAGGGTAAAAGAAACCTTCGAGGTATTTCCTCTTAATAGGGTCTCTCGTTGTTTTGTCCAGCGCTTCTGTGATACTGTGGTCGTGAAATTCGCTAACGTGCTCCGGATTATTCTTGGCCACATAAAGCTGATAGTCTAATTCATCGAAGCCGATTGTTACTTCAAACACAACAACAGCCAACAAAAGTGTAATGGAAGTGAAAATCCAGACCAGACCCGGGCGATAACGCGTAAAATGGCCTATGCCCAGAACAAATCCCGCTATAGTCAAACCATCGAGCCAGGCACAGATCCAGGGTGAAAAAGAAAAGCCCCATTTAATAGGTTCTACCCCCCTGGTACCGCCGAAGTATCCCCAGTAAAGAAGCTGGGGCGCCGTGCATAACGCTATCGCAACAAAACGCGAGCGAAAACGAAGAGGCCGACACGCCACCGCAATACAGCTTACCAATAGACAAACCGCGAAACCCGGCATATTGGCCAAAAAAAACACCGACAATATAAAAACAAAACTATAACTGAAGCTCATCAGTTGCGATATCAACACCGGAACAATTGACAAAATACCCATAAGCAGCCCTAAAACAACAATCTGCCAGGGATACTCGAATATGCTAACTCCGCTTATGATTGTCTGGCCCAAATGCCAGGACTCCGGTCTTATTGCCGTCTGAATGTCGAACGACCAGAATGAGTCGGTTGCTATCTTCGACCAGAAAAAACAGCTTACGACAAAGGCCGCAACAGCAAGAAACCAGCACCTCTGAACATTCTTATGGCTGTAGTGCAGCGTGGGGCCAACAGCCATAAAAGACTTCGAGACCACTATCGGCGCCTTCTCTGTCTCTTTACTATTCATAGGCCTACCTATTGACTATTGACTATTGATTATCTTCTATTGAATTAGAGTGCCGATTTTCTTTTCAATAGTCAATAGTAAATAGTAAATGGTTGATTTTACGTCCCTTCACCGCTGCTGGCAAGGTAAACAACCTGCTCGGCTGTAAGTTTGTCTATACTAATCGACATTGACTTTAGTTTGAGCTTGCTTACCTGCCGCTCTATCTCCATCGGGACATCGTGAACCGCAACAGAAAGCTTGCCTTGTTTTTTTACTACATATTCACACTGCAACGCCTGTGTTGCAAAGCTCATATCCATCACGCTTGCAGGATGACCCTCAGCGGCTGCAAGGTTAATTAAACGTCCCTCAGCCAGAAGATAAATCCGCTTGTTATTTTTCAGGATATATTCGTCAACGCAGTGACGCACATTACGGTTTACCTTCTTGCTGAGCCGTTTCAGGGCCGGTATATCTATCTCAACGTTGAAATGTCCGCTGTTCGCGACAACCGCTCTGTCCTTCATCGCACGGAAGTGCTCAGCCCGTATAACATTTTTATTGCCCGTAAGCGTTACGAACAGCTCACCGGCTTTCGCCGCCTTCGCCATCGGCATAACTTCAAATCCGTCCATAGCCGCTTCAAGGGCCTTGACCGCATCAACTTCTGTAACAATAACAATTGACCCCATCCCCCTGGCTCGCATAGCAAGGCCTCGCCCGCACCAGCCGTATCCTGCCACAACAACTTTTTTACCTGCCATCAGAAAATCTGTAGCGCGAATTATACCATCAACCGTTGATTGTCCGGTGCCGTAGCGATTATCGAACAGGTGTTTGGTCGCAGCGTCATTTACCGCAATGACCGGAAACTTTAACTTGCCTTCATTCGCCAAAGCCCGCAGACGAATAACTCCCGTAGTGGTCTCTTCCATACTCGCAATAATCCGGGGAGCATCTTTTTTTCTGCGAGTGTGTAATTCGTTTACCAAATCAGCACCGTCGTCAAGCGTAATAACGGGTTTATGGTCAATTGCCGCGTTGATATGTTTGTAGTAGGTGCTGCGATTTTCGCCGCAGACAGCAAAGACCGCTATCTTAAAATCCTTCACTAACGAAGCAGCCACATCGTCCTGGGTGCTCAGCGGATTAGATGCGCAAAGAACAACATTCGCTCCGCCGACCTTCAGCGTCCTTGCCAGATTAGCCGTCTCAGCGGTGATGTGCAAACAAGCAGAAACGTTTTTGCCCTTTAGGGGCTTGCTCTTTGCAAATCGCCTGCGTATCGCCGCCAGAACCGGCATATCGTTATCCGCCCAGAGAATACGTTTTTTACCCTCCGCCGCCAGTGACAAAGCAGCTATGTCGTATTTCATTTTTTAGATTCCTTTCAAAAAAGTAAACTATCAGCCCGAATTCTAAGGTAAGCTGATAAGAATTGCAACTTTTTATTTCTGCAAACGGCAGTCGTAGTTAACTCTGGCTGAACCCGGTGAGCTAAAGTGCCTAAAGTGAGCTAAAATTGCCCAGTTGTAGAAGCTTGTTTGTCGGTGTCGAAGCTGGTATCGGACTGGAAG
>CAZLIO010000534.1:0-3268 GCA_964559025.1 uncultured Pirellulales bacterium
GGAAAGGGCTATCCTCTCGGCATTCGCTATTCGGGCGACGAATGGATAGAAGGTGGACGGACGCTCGATGAAACCGTTAGGGTGGCTAAGCTTATGGAAGAAATGGGTTTGGCCTACGTAGATATTAGTGCAGGGATATTCGAGTCGCCCGGAGCAGTAATGGATCCGATGTATTATCCTGAGGGGTGGAACACCTATACTGCTGAGGAAGTCAAAAAGCACGTGAAAATCCCGGTCATCACCAGCCATTCTTTGAGGAATCCGGATTACTGTGAGAAGATATTGGCTGAGGGTAAAGCCGATATGGTCGGCTTTAGCCGACAGTTGATTGCAGACCCATATTGGGCTAATAAAGCTAAGGCGGGTAAGAAGGAAGAGATACGACGGTGCATTTCCTGTCTCGTTGGCTGCTGGCAGGAATCGCTGATGATTAAGCATGACATGCGATGCGCCATCAACCCGGCTGTTGGTGATGAGCGATTCATTCATCTGGAGCCCGCTAAAAAATCCTGTAAGATTGCGGTAATAGGTGGCGGGCCTGCGGGTATGGAGGCGGCCCGGGTCTCTACTTTGCGTGGACACAAAGTTACTGTGTTCGAGGAACCGGAGAGCTTGGCGGTGCAATGCTGTATTGCTGCACTGTGCCGGGGAAGAACAAAATGCGTTGGTACGCGGATTGGCTCCGTTCCCAGCTTAATAAGTTGAATGTTGAAGTTCAGTATCAAACCGAGCCAAAGGTTAAGGACCTGAAGGGATTCGATGTTGTTTTGCTCGCAGCGGGAGGCAGGGTTGCAAAGCCCGACATTCCTGGAATCGGCCTGCCTTTTGTCACCACGTTTGAAGACGTTCTGCGGTGCAAGAATACGAAGTGTGAGTACTATCCATCTATAAACAAGGCAAAGCCGGTCGAATGCGGCCAGAACGTGCTGATTTGGGGTGACCACTTCGGCGCCGCTGACACTGCCGAGAAGCTCGGTTGTGCCGGTAAGAAGGTTACGATTGTTACTGAGAATCGCGACTTCGCCGAATGGATGGAGCCGTGCCATCGGGATGTAATGCTCAAGCGCTTTGCGTGCGGCAATGGCGAGGGGCTAAAGAGCAAGACTTACAAATACCCTGTCAGAATTATCCCTGATTCTTCGATCCTGGAAATCAAGAAAGGCGGTACGGTCATTATCGTCAGTAGTACCTTTGAGCATTCTGAAGTGAAGGTTGACACGGTCGTCGTGGCAAAAGTCGAACCTAATGACGGCGTATATGAGGGCCTTCTGAAGGCAGGTCTTACCGTGGTCAGGATCGGCGATGCGAAGAAAGTAAGAAACGTGCGGGGAGCGGTGACCGACGGTGCGAATGTTTCGCTTACGATAGAAGAAGGCGTAACGCTAAACGCCAACAACGAGCTCATCTCGAATCTGCCGACCGGCATTGATTTGTCATAACGCCGATGAGCAATGGTTCGACAAGCTCACCATCCCGAGCAAAGTCGAGGGAATGTAAGGAATCAGAGATATGGAAAGAATTAAGGTTGGTGTCATAGGCACGGGTTTCATTGGCCCGGCTCACATCGAGGCGTTGAGGCGTTTGGGCGATATCGATGTTGTCGCTTTGGCAGAATGTTCCGACGACGTTGCCAGGTCAAAGGCCGAAGCACTCGGCATTGAAAAGTATTATGGCGATTACAGAGAGCTTCTAAAAGACGGCCGGATCCAATCTGTTCACATCTGCTCGCCGAATTACCTGCACTACGAAATGGCCAAAGCGGCCCTGGAAGCTGGAAAGCACGTTGTTTGTGAAAAGCCTCTTGCCATTAGCGCCGCTGAGGCGGAGGAGCTCGTCGTGATGGCGGATAAGAAAGGCCTTGTGAATGCTGTCAACTTCAATATCCGTTATTACCCGCTAATGAGGCAGCTTCGATTGATGGTTGACAAGGGTGACGTGGGCGAGGTCTTTGCCGTTCAAGGCTCTTATTTGCAGGACTGGCTCTTCCATCCGACGGACTACAACTGGCGGCTGGAGCCGGACCAATCCGGACAGTCCAGGGCCATCGCCGATATCGGCTCCCACTGGATGGACCTTATCGAATTTGTAACGGGCCTTAAGATTCGGGAGGTCTGCGCCGATTTTGCGACCTTTCACAAAGTCAGAAAAAAGCCGTTAAAGCCGGTCGAGACCTATGCCGGCAAGGTACTGAAGCCGGAAGACTATCAGGACATGCCCATAAATACTGAGGATTATGCAACGGTCCTCTTTAGATTCGAAAATGACGGCCGGGGCGTAATGACCGTCAACCAGGTGGCTGCGGGAAGAAAGAACAGGCTCAGTTTTGAAATAGACGGCTCAAAACAGGCCGTTGCATGGGAATCCGAGACGCCGAATCAAATCTGGATTGGGAACCGTGACGGCAATAATGAAATCATGATGCGCGATCCGTCCCTGGTTTATCCTGAATGTCGTGGGCTGATTGACTATCCGGGCGGCCATAACGAAGGATTCCCGGACACATTTAAGCAGCTATTCAAAGAAGTATATGGTTACGTATCAGGGCAGAGGTCAGGGCCTGCTTCCTATCCAACCTTCCGGGACGGGTTGCGTGAGCTTGTTCTATGTGAGAAGATTATGGAGAGCAATGAGAATAAGACCTGGGTCAAAGTTTCATAATAGGAGTTGTAAAAATGATTAAGCTTGGTTTTGTGAGTGCAATATTAGCTGAAAGGACGTTCGAAGAGGTAATATCCTTTGCGGCCAAGACAGGATACTCCTGCGTTGAGATTATGTGCTGGCCTGTGGGAAAAGCCGAGAGGCGCTACGCCGGAGTTACGCACATTGATGTGGCGAATCTGTCAAAGAAGGGGATAGATGAAATTCACGGTCTTATTGAGCAAAAGGGTGTCACTATCTCGGGCCTTGGGTATTATCCGAATCCACTTGAAGCCGATAAGAAAAATGCCGGCCGTTACGTTGCGCACATTAAGAAGGTCATTGATGCCGCGGGGCGATTAGGTCTTAAGAACGTAAACACATTCATCGGCAGGGACCACCTCAGCAGCGTCGAAGACAATTTCAAGCGATTCAGGAAGGTCTGGCCTGGCATCGTGAAATATGCTGAGAAACGAGGAGTGAAGATTGGCATTGAGAACTGCCCGATGTTCTTTACAAATGACGAATGGCCCGGCGGTAAGAACCTGGCATCGTCACCCGCTATCTGGCGGCGAATGTTCCAGGAGATTCCATCTGAGAATTTCGGCCTGAACTACGACCCTTCTCATCT
>CAZLIO010000535.1:0-3266 GCA_964559025.1 uncultured Pirellulales bacterium
GCCTATAAAACGCTGCCTTAAATCATTTTTTGTCAGTAATTTCTGCAATCGCCGCGGCGCAACTCAAGTCTCAACGGGTTACGAAAAACAAATGTCGAGTATTTTATTGACAAAGAAGCTTTGATGCTTTGATGCCTAAAGACAAGCAGGAGACGGAGAGGTTCAAAAAACTGTATCTGCAGTATCAGCAACCAAAGTGTAAAATTTCATTTAAAAAACATCCGTAATTGGTGTAACATATCCGGATGTAGTTTCAGATATGGATACATACGCTTCTCACAGGCGTATTGTTATTAACATTGTGAATCGTCGGCCATAAAGTTTTGGAGTGCAGAATGAAGAAAGAAATTTTAGTTTCAGCATCGTTACTGATTGCATTTGTTATCGTCGGCTGCAGGAGCCAGCAAGAGGCTAAGACGCCTTACGATAGGCCTTTATTACCCGGTCAGCCCGCCTTACGTAAAATAACGAATCCTCACGAAATTCCTGACTTTACGATGGCCTGCCTTGACCTGGTTGACCTGCGCGCGGCAATAGACAACAGTTTGAATTATCTGCGGAAATCCTCCAGCCGGCAATTCTTCCCCCTCCGATTTGGCACGCAAGATCAAATCATCGGGGGCGAGATTACTCATACCCTCGCGGTCGACAGCCTGAATGCATTCGCGGAGCTTTTGAATTCTGGTCTGATGGGCAAACAACTGAACGAGGCAATTCGAGAGAAGTTTGACGTGTATATGTCGGTGGGATGCGATGACAGGGGGACGGTGCTGTTTACAGGTTATTACACGCCGATTTTCGACGGCTCAATGTCTCGCACCGAGCTTTTTCAATATCCGCTGTACAAAATGCCCGCCGACCTCGTGAAAGGACCGGACGGCGAAATCCTTGGAAGACGCGGGGCAGATGGGCAGCTCGGGCCATATCCGTCACGGTCTGTAATCGAAAATTCAAGAATGCTGCGCGGTACAGAATTGGCCTGGCTGGGTGACCCGTTTGAAGTTTATATAGCTCACGTGCAAGGTTCGGCTAAGCTCAAGCAGCCTGATGGCCAACTGATTACCGTAGGCTACGCCGCCAACAACGGGTATGAGTACAAAAGCGTTTCCAAAGAACTGGTTAAAGACGGCAGGATAAGCAGTGAGCAGCTCAGCCTGTCCGCAATGATAGATTATTTCAAACAAAACAAAGAGTTAGTAGATACGTACGTCCGGCGGAATCCGCGATTTGTGTTTTTTAAGAGAGAAGATGGAGAACCCCGGGGCAGTCTTAATGAGCCGGTAACGGCCTTTCGGAGTATCGCCACCGATAAATCGATTTTTCCGCGGGGATGTTTAACTTTCATCTCCACTACTTTACCCCGGGCGACAGGCGGGATAGTATCTAATCAGTTCTACAGCGGTTTCGCCCTGGACCATGATACGGGCGGCGCGATACGTGCGGCGGGTCGCTGCGATATTTATATGGGTCAGGGCGATACGGCGGGTAAATTAGCAGGACAAACTTATCAGGAAGGCAAACTATACTACCTGTTTCTAAAATCCGCGCAACGCAGCGAGTACTTCGCAGAGTAGTATCGGCAATAAAACCACTGAAATAACGGACAAATAAATCATGTCAGACTTCGAGGAGCTCTCGTCTGGGCGAAGCCAGCCGCAGCCCGGCAGTCGAGCCGAAAATTTAGATTCCCCGCTTTCGCGGGGACAAGCTTACCCCGGCGCAGGCAGGAGGAATTTTTTGAAAAAATCCGTTATTGCCTCAACCGGGGCTGCATTGGGCTTGTCTCTGGAAGAGAAAATTCTGTTGGGTAAGCAAACGGCGAAAGCGAACAAGGCCGAACGCAACACTTCAAGCAAAGAGCTGCCGATGGGCAGAATTGGCAAGCTTAAGATAAGCAGGCTGATATGCGGGGGCAATCTGATAAACGGCTTTGCGCACGGCAGGGATTTGATTTATGTGTCCGCCCTGCTGAGGCACTATTTTACAGATGAAAAGATTATGGAGACCTGGGAGGTGTGTGAAGAAAACGGTATAAACACAATGATATCAACGGTTAACAGCCCGTACGCCAACGGCAACGACCCGACCATAAGAGTCATCAATAAATACTGGAACGAAAGAGGCGGCCGGATACAATGGCTCGCACAGTGCTTTCCACAATCAAATGACCTGACAGGCAGGATAAAAATAGCGATCGATAACGGTGCCGTCGGCGCCTTTATACAGGGCGAGGTCGGGGACACCTGGGTCAGAGCCGGCCGGGTTGACCTGCTGGCCAAAGCCGTCTCATTCATCAAAGAGAACGGCCTGATAGCAGGCGTCGCCTGTCACGATATAGCGGTGCCGATGGCTCTTGAAAAGGCGGGAGTCGATGTCGATTTTTATATGAAAACCCTACATAAAGATAATTACTGGTCTGCCACTCCCAAAGAAGACCGCCCTTCCACGGGTCTGCCCGGACATGATAATATGTGGTGTGTTCAGCCGGAGAAAACCATCGAATTTATGAATAAGGTCAGAAAGCCCTGGATTGCTTATAAGGTTTTAGCCGCAGGGGCTATCCATCCGAGAAACGGCTTCAAATATGCCTTTGAAGGCGGCGGCGATTTTCTATGCGTGGGGATGCTCGATTTTCAGGTCATAGAAGATGTCCTCATCGCCAAAAACATCTTAGCCGATAAACTCAACAGAAAACGCCCGTGGCGTGCGTAAATTTCAACCAAATCTAAAGGGATTTGGGATTCCAGCCGGGGAAATTAAAGATATACGCAGAAATTACTCCAAGAATTCTGATATAAAAGTCCTAAAAAATCATTTTTTTGACCCCACAAAACGGAATTGTTTATAAATATTCAAAAAAATTCGATTTTATCTTGATGCTCACCGATATCAAACGTATACTATTTGTGTATACAATGGCAACACTATGAGTACCAAGGGCGCGGCAATGAATAACGGAACTACAATTCACGCAAGAATAGATGCGCAAACGAAATCCCAGGCGCAGAGCATATTAAGTGAGCTCGGAATGACGCTCTCCGAAGCAATTACGCTGTATCTACGGCAAATCGTATTTAACAAGGGGATACCGTTTGAAGTGAAGATTCCGAACGAACTGACAATGAAAACTATTGAGAAATCGGAGCGCGGCGAAGAGCTGCATGAGGCCTCGAGTGTTGAAGAAATGTTCAAGGAACTGAACAGTTGAAAATCGTTTGGACTACGCAATTTGCTAAAGACTACAAACGCGCAAAGAAACGAGGTTT
>CAZLIO010000536.1:0-3265 GCA_964559025.1 uncultured Pirellulales bacterium
AAAAACAGATTTTCTTAAATAATATATGCCTAACCTCAATTTTGCAGGAGCCTTAAAAGATTTGTATATGAGGAGACAAATTATGAACAAAGTCCTGAACGTCATTATTATATTGATTACAGTCTTTGCATTTTCTCAGGCTCAGGTTTTAGCCCAAACCCGTGAAAGAGGAGAAGTACCTGAACAATACAAATGGAAACTGGAAGACCTCTATGCTTCGGACGAGGCTTGGAATAAGACCAAGCAGGAGCTGGTTGCTCAGTTCGATGATGTGACAAAATATCAAGGTAAGCTGGCAGGCTCTGCGTCTGAATTGTTGGCTTGTCTGGAGTTTGACAGCCGAATCTCTAAAGAGTTTGGGCGCCTGTACAGCTATGCGAGTATGAAATCCGACCAGGACACACGCAATTCGGAATATCTGGCAATGAAGCAGGAGATGCAGCAGCTTGGTACGGATTACAATTCCAAGGCGGCATTTATTACGCCGGAAATAGCCAGGATGGATAAAAGCAAAATCGATACGTTTATTGGGCAAGAGCGTGGTTTGAAGATTTATAAGATGGCCTTGTATGACATCCAGCGGAAGAAGGCCCATACACTATCAGAGAAAGAAGAAAAGATACTTGCGGAGGCGGGTTTGTTAGCCGATGGGCCATCTTCGATATATGGGATTTTCAGTAATGCTGAATTGCCTTATCCTGAGATTACATTAAGTGACGGCACTACGGCCAAGCTGACCAAGGCCGGGTACTCCCGCCATCGGGCTTCGCCCAATCGAGAAGACCGCGAAGCAGTATTTCAGGCATTCTGGGATACGTTTAACAAGTTCAAAGGGACTTTCGGTACGCAGCTCTATGCGAATGTGAAGAAGGACATGTTTTATGTCCGCACGCGCGGCTATGAGTCCTCGCTTCAAAGCGCGTTGGATTCGGATAATATTCCGACGGAAGTATATATGGCTCTTATTGAAAATGTTACCAATAATCTTGATTCATTTCATCGGTACCTGAATTTGAAAAAACGAATGTTGGGTGTAGAGACGTTAAAATATTCGGACGTATATGCACCGGTGGTTAAAGGTATTGATTTGAAATATACGTTCGATGAAGCTAAAGAACTTGTACTTGATGCGATAAAACCGTTAGGGAGCAGCTACGGTCGCGTCGTCGAAAAGGCATTTAAGGAACGATGGATTGATGTTTATCCAACACCGGGTAAACGTGCGGGCGGTTATAGTAACGGCAGCGCTTATAATGTTCATCCTTATATCCTTTTGAATTACAATGGCCAGTATGACGATGTGAGCACGTTGGCTCACGAGCTGGGTCATACCATGCACAGCTATTATTCCAACAAAACCCAGCCCTACCCGACAGCCGACTATTCGATTTTTGTCGCGGAAGTGGCTTCTACTTTTAATGAGGCCCTGCTGATTGACAAAATGCTCAAAGAAATCAAGGATGATGACACCCGGTTATCTTTGCTGATGAATTACCTGGATGGAATCAAGGGAACGGTTTTCCGACAGACTCAATTCGCCGAGTTCGAGCTGCGTATTCACGAAAAGGCTGAGCGTGGTGAGCCGTTGACAGGCGATGTTCTGAATGAAATTTACGGTGAGATACTTAAGAAATATTACGGCCACGACAAAGGGGTTTGCCATATCGATGACCTGTATTCGGTCGAATGGGCGTACGTTCCGCATTTTTATTACAACTTCTACGTGTATCAGTATTCGACATCCTTTACTGCGTCCACGGCCCTGGCTGAAAAAGTGTTGGGCGAAGAAAAAGGTGCGGTCGGAAAATACATTGAATTTATATCGTCCGGCGGCAGCGATTATCCAATTGAGCTTTTGAAAAAGGCGGGAGTGGATATGACAGGCGCCGAGCCGTTCAATAAAACGATGACGGCAATGAATCGAACTATGGATGAGATCGAGGCGATTTTGGATAAAAAAGGCAGATAACATGAAATGTGAATTATGATAGGAAAGGGTAGGAAGATGGAAAAACATATAACTCTTGTAGGAGTGCTCAACATTGGGTTTGGTGTCATGGGATTATTATTTGCATGTCTGGCTTTTTTAGCTATTGCCGGCGGAGGAATTATTTCAGGAGACCCGGACGCAATGATAATCACCATGATAGTTGCCTCTGCAATAATTATATTTTTTATTATAATATCCTTACCGGTTCTTATCGGGGGAATTGGTCTTCTAAAACACAGGGGCTGGGCGAGGATTCTGGTTATGATAATTGCCGTTTTGTATTTGTTCCTGATTCCGATTGGAACCTTAATCGGTGTTTATACTCTCTGGGTCTTAATGAACGACGAGACGGCAAAATTATTTGCGCAAGGTACCGACTGATAGATGGCCTGGCCTGAGATGGTTATTTCAAAGAGTTAAAGAACCTTTTGAATCTGGGCTGATATTTGTCGGTAATGTCGAATGAGCTAATTATACCTTTCGCTTTGCCGACTATTGATTTTCTTTCCACAAATCCGAAATATCTTGAATCCCTGCTATTGTCTCTGTTGTCGCCCATAACAAAGTAGCTGTCTTGTGGTACTGTAACCGGCCCGAAACTCCGCACTGCTGCAATTGAAGGGGTGCTCATTACCGCATGAGCAAGGCCATCCAAATCTTCCATCGCCACTATACATTTTTCTTTCAGTCTGCCGGATAGCTGTTCCGCGTATTTCGAATCGATTTTTGTATAGCTAACCGGTTCTCCATTTAGAAAAAGTGCATTGTTTCTTAATTCGATTGTGTCACCGGGCCGGCCTATTACTCTCTTAACTAAGCGAGTTTCATCTTCAGGAGAAAAGCAAACTACTATGTCACCTCTTTGGGGGTCCGACCATTTTGCAAGCCGATAGAAAGTAAGAGGAAATCTCAGGTCATAGGCTATTTTATCCACGTAGATCAAATCACCTTCCAGTATAGTGGGATTCATGGAGCCGGTTGGGACCCAATTCCAGTCTGCTAAACTTGATTTTACAGGTACTACTACACAAACTAAGAAAAGAATGGTTATTCGCCATTCTTTCCAGAGCCTGCGGATATAGTTTGTCACTTTTCGTATCTTCATTTTTCCTCAATTCATTATTATCGGTTAGAAGGATTTCGTTCTATACGTAAAAAACTCGTCAATGTTCTTTATTTGTCCTTTTTGGCACCGATATTTGCTTGTTCCGGCCGGCAATCTGCTCCAGCCCAGTCAGGGTTGTGCCGGGCAGGAGAAATTTGGATTAATGCCCG
>CAZLIO010000537.1:0-3258 GCA_964559025.1 uncultured Pirellulales bacterium
TGGAACAAAAAGTCCTGTAGTTAACAGGCCAAAAGATTGTCCAAAATCTATTTCGCCGTCGATGAGCTGGCCTATAACAAGGTCATGGAGAAATCCCCCGGAACCCATAACAGCCGACAGTTTCATCATCACCGGTGCCCAGAGCTTTTCAAAGACGGGCTCACCTACATAACCTATAAGTCCTTCACCGATAAAGCGTATTACCTTAAATGCCAAAAACATCACTGCAGCGGCTATAGGAATTCCGGTAAGCGGCCTAACTGAGGCGTCTCCGAGCCTTTCCAGCCAGGTATGGTGCCGATGGGTGACACTTTGCACTTTATCCACAATGCTGCCTATCTTCTGCCACCTCTGGTTATCTTCATATTCGTAGCCGGAAGGTTTTGCCTCCTTGATCTTTTCTACCAGATGATTAACTCCTTCGCCTGTCACTGCACAGATGGGAACACAAGGTACTCCAAGAATTTCCTCTAACTTTTTATTATCAATCGAGATGCCCTTGTGCTTTGTCTCGTCCCAGAAATTCAGTGCCACAACAGTTGGAATTTTGCGTTTAAGCAGTTGTAGTGTCAGATTCAGGCTGCGTTCGAGGTTCGTGGCCTCCACAACATTAATGACTACATCCCCATCAGTATGCTCGCCGAGCATCTCGACGGCTATTTCCTCTGCTTTACAGGTCGGCTCCAGAGTGTATGTTCCGGGGACATCAATAAGTTCTGCACGTTCGGCACCGAGCTTTATACTGCCCTTTGTAAATTCAACCGTGGTGCCCGCATAGTTGGAGGCAATGACATTTGCACCGGTAACCCGGTTGAAGACAACACTCTTGCCGACATTAGGATTTCCCATAAGAAGGATTTTCATATTTTGTCCTCACCATTAACTTCCACTAATATCCTGGAAGCCATACCAAAGCCCAGGGCAGCCTGGGTTTGATTCTGTTGCAAAAGAACAGGACCTCTCATCAACTGCTCGCTAATTTTCTTGATTTCTTTGCCTGTTCTAATCCCCAGGGCATCAAGCTTGCATGCCATGCCATAGCCGCCATTGATTTCTACAATCCTGCCTTTTTGGCCTGGCCGCATCTGAACCAGTGAAACCCTGATAGCTTTTGTTTCAGTCATTATTGTCTCCTTTTAGTCTTCATGGTATCCTTTTACAAAGTTAGCTAAATTGAACGTTTTAATATAATATTAGAATGTCATTTGTGCTCTCAGGCCAAACACAACCGCATCGCTGACGGTTTTGTCTCCGCCCGGATTGGCAATGTACTGGATGCCTGGGCTTAAACTCAGCCAGGGCGTTATTTGGGCGTTGTGGTAAACTTCCAGCACACTCTCGTGATCATCGGTATAGGTTGAGGATGCCAGGTTACTGAAGGTTCCATGGGCGAAGCCAACGCCTAATACATCTTCGTCGCGGCCATCTAACAGCCCCTGATACTGAAGGCCTAAGCTGAAGAAATTAGTAATGTCGTTTTTCTCGCTGGGCGCATAGCCGTATCTAAAGAACCCGCCAAGCCCCTGGCTGTCTTCGGGATCAGCATTTTCCTTGTAAAGCATCTGATCACAGCTTGTGTAAAAACCAATGTCATCTCGGTAACTCTTGCCAGCGGCGGCTCGGTCGGTATTGGCTTTCGGCTGGGGGTCATTCCAGAAACCTATACGATATGTACCCTGCATTGGGCCGTTGGCAGAAGTAAGCTCCGGCGTTATCCCGGTCTCAAGAACATAGAAAAAATAGTCTTCACCACCGAATGCGGTCCTAAAGCCGGTCTCTCTGTCGTCGGCCTGGGCGTCTGCAACACCACCCATAACGTACAACGAATCGGTCAGGTCATAGGTAAGCACCACGCCGAGACTGTACTCCGGAAACGGAATTGTCGGGTCATCAATAAGAGCATTATTTAGAAACTGAGTGCATTCGTCATCGGCGTAAGCGCTTGACTCAAATAAGTCGGCGAAAGCTATCTTACCAATCCTCAAAGTAAGCCTGTCGTTGAATACAGGCCCCTGGTAGTAAAGCTCTTTGACCACTGTTCCCTGATTGCCAATTGCATCAGCATTTACACCAAATGCACTGCCTACCGAACTTCCATCAATACCTTCAGCGTCCGGCCAGCCGCCTTCAACAAGCATGTAAATACTTCCCGTCTCGAAACCAAGCAGATTCTGAAGGTCCGCCCACAACTCCAAATCATAGCTGCCGCTGTGTCTGCCTCTACGGCTGTGCGTGCTGGTCCCGCCTTTGACATTGGCCTGATAAACATTGGTTATTCCAAAACCTACCTCTATCCCAGAATCGGCTAATTGGTCGTTTAGCCCCCAAAAACCATCTGTCAGCGTTTCTCGCTGCCAGAGACTCTCACCCTCAGCCCGGCAAATCCCAGCTAATCCCAACAAAAACATTACACTCAGTACAATCTGCTTTTTGCTCATACTTGTCATACTTGTCTCCTTTCTGTTTCTTTAAAACAATTTTTTCATCCTTGCTATGACACAGAGCATACTTGAGATTGATTATAATTCTCAATCTCATATAAAAGCAGAATATATTAAACTCGAACAGTTTTCAATCACTTTTTTGAGATTTTTTAAAAAATTTGATGCTGGATTTACTTAAAGCCCATCCCTTATGTATGCCTATATAAAGAGCAGTTGGCGAACTTCTATAAACCCTTAATACACAAAGAGTTATAGTGTTGCAAGGTAAACCTGACGAAGTCAATATTGTCAAACCTGCATAAAAATTGTTGACATGGATTTTGGATTATTGTAGAATTTCTCAGAATGAGATTGAGAATTATGGTCAATTGTTTGAGGACATATGAAATCAGCTAAGACTGTTTTCAGGCAGTATCTGAAGAAAAAGGGCATGCTCCGTAGCAAACAACGAGAGAAAATCCTGGATATATTTCTCAAGACTGAGGAACACCCTACGATTGATGACCTTTACAATCTGGTCAAAAAAGAAGACCCCAAAATCGGCCTTGCTACCGTATATCGTACGATGGAGGTAATATACGATGCAGGACTGGCGAGAAAGGTCGGCTTCGGGGACGGCATCAAACACTACGAGCACAAATACAAACATCAGCACCATCACCATCTGATCTGCCTTAAGTGCGGCAAGGTTATCGAGGTAACCAGCAACAGGCTTGAGGAAACACAAAGACAGTTAGCGAAAAAGCATGAATTCACTATTACCAGAGCTACAATGAGGCTATTCGGCATTTGCAAGACCTGCAAACGCAAAGAA
>CAZLIO010000538.1:0-3244 GCA_964559025.1 uncultured Pirellulales bacterium
GATACAACGGTAGCCGAGATAATCTCCCGACTGAACTCGGCTACGGCCGGTGGGGGAGTGGTTAAAGTCGAGGGGACGTGGGGGTCCTTTGCGCGCCTTTTAGCGGCTTACATATCAGAGAAAACCTCTCGGCCAATTCTGTATGTATGTCCGCATATTGACGATGCCGACAAAGCTGCTGATGATTTACATACCTTCGGAGGCGAAAGAATTGATACATTCAGTGCCTGGGAAGGTGAAGAGGACCTGGCGGACGCCACCGATGAGATTAGAGCTGAGAGATTAAAAACTGTGTCTCGTGTTTCTTGTCTCGTACCTTCTTCAAGGAAAGGTGCATTTGTTGTTGCGGCGCCGGTGCAGGCGTTTTGTCAGCCGATACCGAAGCCGGAAGCGATAGAAGCGGGCTGTCTTCGGCTGGAAGTTGAAAGAGAAGCCTCGCCGGAAGAGGTGGTTGAGTGGCTGGTTGAAAATGGGTTCGAGCGGGTGGAAAGAATTGACTTGCCGGGCCAGTTTGCACGTCGGGGGGGCATTGTTGATATTTATGCGCCCCTGGTACTCAAGACACAAGACTCCAGACCAAAGACACAAGACTCCAGACCGAAGACACAAGACTCCGGACTCAAGACCCAAGACTCCAGACCCAAGACACAAGACCATGAGCTGGCGTCAGAAGCAGAGGCGGTCAGGGTTGAGTTTTTTGGTGACAGTATAGAGAGTATCCGCGGAATCGATCTGGATACCCAGCGCTCGGGTCTGCAGATAGAAAGTATCAATATAGTTTCGGCGGTGTGCGGGACGAAAGCAGAGCAGAGAGAGCTTTTTGTAAATATCCTCCCCGAAAATACGATAATAATTTTTGAAGAGCCGGGTGAGATTGAAGAAGTAGCACAGGTGTTTTTAAGCAGGGCCGAAGATGTGGGAAGGCTGTACGGCTGGTCGGATATTTACAAGGCGGCGGAAAATTTCACGCAGCTTCATATCTGCAGGTTCGCTACAGGTCAGCCGGACGATTTCCTCAGAGTGGATATTAAAAGTGTGCAGCAGTATCAGCACAAGGCAACTTCGGTGTGGGCGGGACACAAGGCGGCACTTGAAGAATTAGTGCAGGAGGCTAAACAGGACAAGGAAGTGCTGCTTTACTGCGAGAGTTCGGCTGAGCTCAAGCGGGTAGGCGAGATTATCACAGACATTAACAAAGAAATTCCGCCAAGATTTAAACTGCTGTCAGGATTTATTCATCAGGGCTTTGTCATAAATTCGTTGAAACGAATAGTGATAAGCCATCACGAGCTGTTCGGGCAGTACGCGCTCAGGAGAAGGCGCAGGCCTGCGCGGCCAACGTCACCGGTGGATACGCTCAGCGATTTGCAGGAAGGGGACTATGTCGTTCATGCCTCCTACGGCATCGGCAAGTTTTCAGGGGTGAAAACGATACGGGAAAAAGACGGCACGAATGAGTACCTTACAATTCAATATGCGGACGGCGTTAAAATCCAGGTTTCGGTCCGTAATATTGCGCTGGTGCAGAAATATATCGGGACAAGTCCGAAACGGCCGAAGCTGAGCAAGGTCGGCTCAAAGAGATGGCAAAAGCAAAAAGAAAAAGTTACACGTTCGGTTCGAGACCTGGCCGTCGAATTGCTCGATGTTCAGGCGAAACGTCAGGCGACAGGCGGGATTGCATTCGGGGAAGATTCGAGCTGGCAGGTGGAATTTGAAGAGTCGTTTGCTTACCAGGAGACGCCGGACCAGACCACAGCCGTAGGGCAAATCAAAGCGGACATGCAGCAGGCCGTGGCGATGGACAGGCTGTTGTGCGGGGACGTGGGCTATGGCAAAACAGAGCTTGCGATGCGTGCGGCGTTTAAAGTGGTCGAGAACGGAAAGCAGATTGCTATCTTAACGCCGACAACAGTTTTGTGTGTGCAGCACGGCAGAACTTTTACTGAGCGGTTTGCAGATTTTCCTGTTTGCATCGAGGTTTTAAATCGATTTAAGACGCCGAAGCAGGCAAAAGACATAATCGCACGGACAAAGGCGGGCAGAGTTGATGTGCTGATAGGAACGCATCGGCTTTTCAGTGGCGACGTTGGGTTCAAGGATTTGGGGCTTTTGATAATCGACGAGGAGCAGCGGTTCGGGGTCGAACACAAAGAAAGGCTCAAAAAGCTGCGTGTCAACGTTGATGTTCTTACGATGACGGCTACGCCGATTCCGCGGACACTGCATATGTCGCTTCTGGGGCTGCGCGATATAAGCTCATTAGCGACGCCGCCGTTGGACAGGCGAAGTATAGTAACAACTGTCACCGCATATAACAAAGAGCTTATCAGAAAGGCAATCTACCGGGAATTGAATCGCCAGGGACAGGTTTTTTTCCTGCACAACAGGGTCAAGACGATTGAGAAAAAGGCGTGGGAAATTCAGAAACTTATCGGCGACGCAAAGGTCAGCATCGCACACGGGCAGATGGCCAAGAGCGAGCTTGAGACGGCAATGATAGAGTTTGTGACGGGCCAGACGGACGTGCTTGTCTGCACCACGATAATCGAATCGGGTCTGGATATTCCAAATGCGAATACGATTTTTATAAACGATGCGGACAGATTCGGCCTGGCGGAGTTACATCAGCTTCGAGGCAGGGTGGGCAGGTATAAACATCGGGCGTATGCTTATATGCTGTTAGCCAGGTCGCGGCCGATTACGCCGTTGGCAGCCAGGCGATTGAAAGCTATTGAAGAGTACTCGCATTTAGGGGCGGGCTTTAGAATTGCTTTGCGGGATCTGGAAATTCGGGGGGCAGGTAATATCTTAGGGGCTGAGCAGTCCGGCCATATCCAGGTGGTGGGATACCAGATGTATTGCGAGCTGTTGGCTGAGGCCGTTAGAAGATTAAAAGATGAGCCGGTCGAGCCGATACCGACGGCGGTCGTCGATTTGGGATTTGCAACATTTATACCGAAAAACTATATACCTATTAACAGGCACCGGATGGATGCCTATCGCAAAATTGCCGTTGCGAGATGTGATGAGGACCTTGAGCAGATAAAGGGCGAATTAACGGATGTCTATGGGCCGATGCCGGATGAGGTAAAGCTGCTGCTGGATTTGGCGGAGCTTCGAATCAAGGCAAGTAAGCGGGACATAAAAAGCATTGTTGCCTCGGGACAGGATTTGATATTTTCATTTGCGAAGGATGCCAACATACCAACCGAATCTTTCTTTTCAAAGATAATCGGAAATG
>CAZLIO010000539.1:0-3243 GCA_964559025.1 uncultured Pirellulales bacterium
TCAAGCGTGCCTTCGATGGGGCATTAACTCCTATGATGCAGTTTTTGATTGAACATGAAGGCCTTTCAAAAGCCGAATCGGCACAGCTGCGCAAACTTGTAAACAAGGCTAAAAACAAGAAGGATTGAGTGCGAACAAAATAAACCGAACCGGGAGATAAAAAAATGAACCACGCAATTAACACGTGTATAACAGGTTTGAACAATATCGGCCAGGGATTTTGGAATTATGCGGCGGGCATATTTATCCAATCCAGTGTGCTGATTGTTTTGTTGCTAATCATTGATTTTTTGCTGCGAAAACGGGTGCGAGCGGTGTTCCGCTACTGTCTGTGGATGCTGGTATTTATAAAGCTCGTTATGCCGGCCTCTTTCACATTGCCTACAGGAATTGGATACTGGATGGGGGATTATTTTCCAAGTGAAGTTTCTATGGCAAAGTGGATACCGCGGACAGAAGAAATCGTACCAACAACTCTTAACATACATCAACGTTCAATTCCTTTAGAACCGGTTGTGACGAATGAAACCGCGGTTATTGACATATATCAAGATTTGATTCCTTTAGAACCGGTTGTGACGAATGAAACCGCAGTTATTGATATATATCAAGATTTGATTCCTTTAGAACCGGTTGTGACGAATGAAAGGGCAGTTACTGGGATAGAACTTGAACCTATTTGTTGGCAGGGACTGGTATTTTTAGGCTGGCTCGTTGGGATGTTAGCTCTTTTAGCATTACTCGTTCAGCGGGTTTGTTTTGTCAGAGGGCTGATTGCTCAAAGCAGACCTGCAAATGGGCGATTACTTGAGATCCTGGATGAATGTCGCTGCCTGATTGGTATTCGCCAAAATATTGAATTGAGATTGACCGGCAATAGGCTTAGTCCTGCTGATTGCGGATTATTTAAGCCAATCATTTTGATGCCGGCTACTCTCCCTGAAAAGCTATCGCGAGAGAAACTAAAGGCCGTTTTGATTCACGAGCTTGCTCATATTAAACGGGGCGATGTTTGGGTAAACTTAGTGCAGACCGTTCTGCAAATCATTTATTTTTACAATCCGTTCGTGTGGCTTGCAAATGCAATGGTTCGTAGAGTCAGAGAGCAAGCAGTTGACGAAATGGTACTTGTTACCCTTAAGCCGGAAACTAAGAGTTACAGCAATATGCTGATTGATATAGCGGAGATGGCGTTTTGGAGGCCTAACTTCAGTCTACGTGTTATTGGCGTAGTAGAATCGAAAAAGGCTTTAGAAAGGAGAATTAAGCATATGTTAAACAGACCTGTACCAAAAAGCTCAAAACTTGGATATCCTGGATTAATCGCAATTGTTCTTATTGGCGCGATATTATTGCCGATGGGCAGTAATTCCATTGCCGAAGCTGCCAACACACAGAAACAGTCTCGTGTGCATTCCGAGTCTAATACAATCGTGCCCGGGGTGCGAGTTGGTGACTACACGTTTGACATGAGCAAAGATGATGTGTTGAGAAAGCTGGGAGAGCCAGAGGAGATTTTTTTCGCGGGAGAAAGGTACACCCTTGACAATCTTCCGAAAAGGTATTTCATGTCCTTTGGTGATATTTCCTTTGGGATAGATAATGATTCAGTCATAGGGATTACTGCAATAAGCCCTTATTACAAATTCACCAACGGGTTAGGGGTTGGTGACTCGGAGCAAACAATAAAACAAGCCTTTGGCGATGACTTCCATTTTGAAGAGGGAAGGGAGAAGGATTATCTCACTTACGAAGACAAAGGTCTCCAGTTTGAAATCCACAATATGAAAAGGACGGTCGTGGAGATCAACGTGTCTCAGACAACGGGCGATCAGGGTGATAGTATGAAGGCATTGACTCCATCGCCCTTAGAACCATTCGATAATGTAGGCGGTAAAGATCTGCATACCTATGACCTGCGCATCGCAGGCGCCATCCTGGACACCCTGGAATTCAACCAGGAGACTCGCTGGCCGAGACCGGATCGATTGCCTGAGGGATTCGATCCGAAGGCGCTGCTGCAAGAGGGCATGAATCCGGGACTCGGGGTTCGGGCCCTGCACGCCGAGGGGATCACCGGGGCAGGAGTGCATGTAGGTTTGATCGATCAGCCGCTTCTCTTGGATCATCCGGAGTACGCCGGTAAGATCGTCTCTTATCACGACGCCGGCTGCGGCCCGAGCATGAGCAGCATGCACGGTCCCGGCATGGCCAGCCAGTTGGTGGGCAGTCGATGCGGTACAGCCCCGGGTGCGAAGTTACACGTTGTGGCGGTTCCGTCTTGGAAGGGGGATGCCGAATATTATGCTAAAGCCCTGGACCGGCTCGTGACGCGTAATCGAGAGGTTCGCAAGGATCAGAAGATACGCGTGGTATCGGTGTCTGCACAACCGTCCGGGGAGGGATCGAAATATATCAACCAGTCCCTGTGGGACCGGGCCGTGCAGCGAGCCCAGGCCAATGGTATCCTGGTGCTGGACTGCACCTGGCATCACGGCTTCGTGTCACTCTGCTGGTTGGATCCGCAGGATCGGGAAAACGTCGAGGCCTGTACCCCAGGTTTCCGAAACGGGATTGTGGAGGTTGATAAGGGGCATATCCATGTGCCGTCCGCACCACGAACTACGGCTGAGGCTTCCGCCGAAAGGCCCTATGGTTACGCTTATGACGGCGGCGGCCGTCGAAGCAGCAGGCCGATGGCTAAGAACGGATACAGCGATACTATCCCCTATACCGCAGGCATTCTGGCAATGGGCTGGCAGATTCGCCCTAATCTGACTCCTGCACAGATGAAGGAGATGCTCTTTTCGTCGGCCTATGTGCATGAGAGCGGTGCCAGGATCATTAATCCCAGGGCGTTTATCGAATTGATCCGAAACCAGAGTGACAATCAACAAATACGAACACGTCCGCAAACGTACTCCGAGACTCAAACCATCGTACCTGGGCTGCGTGTTGGCGACTACACCCTTGACATGAGCAAAGACGATGTGTTGAGAAAGCTGGGAGAGCCGGAGACCATTCAGCTCGAGGAGGATGAGATTGTTCGTCGCGGGGAAGAAAAGTACACTCTCAACAATCTTCCGAGAGAATATATTATGGCCTTTGGTGACGTATCCTTTTTTATCCATGAAGATTCGGCCCAAGCGATTTTCGTGCGTAGTCCTCTCTACAAACTCAGCAACGGGTTGGGAGTGGGTGACTCGGAGCAGAAAATCAAACAAGCCTTTGGTGAGGACTTCC
>CAZLIO010000540.1:0-3240 GCA_964559025.1 uncultured Pirellulales bacterium
AAATGAACGTAAACGTATATGTTATAGAGGATTATGACAATGTTACCGCCTTCCGGCCCAAAAAAACAAACCCAAAACAAACCCAATCCCTTGCAGAGAAATCGTCCATTTTCTGAATCATCCCTGTTTTTTCTGGAGCGCTGAAAAATGGGAAGATTTCAAAATTTGATTTGGAATTGTGTATCTATTTCGTTTAATTATTGGGAAGAATCAGATTTTTGTTCACTTAAAGAATGGTTTTTCGGGAAAAATGATTGACAAGATACAGTCTGTCATGAAAAATAGGTTAAGAAACATGAATATAGGCATAATTAACCTCTTTAAATGAGTAATACCGATTCAACATTCATTCAAATTTGGAAGGAGAACTAAAAATGAAACATTCAACCAAAGCATTTGTTCTGACATTTCTTGTAGCCGTGATAATAGGAATGCCTTGCATGGCTCAGGATGTGGAACCGCCTTTTACGTGGGAAGGAAAAGGTAGTGCGTCGTTCATCAGCGAAGGTGGAATTGAAGAATTCGATTTCCAATTCGAAATGTCGATTGATGAACAGGGGATGGTTGACGGAAAAGCAAGCAATGAAGACGGAACCTCCAAAATAAAGCATGTCTTCTACACTGAAAAAAAGCAATATGAATTCCCCGGTTTCTTCTCAAGAAATCTCGTCATTATTCTTGTGATTAACGAATATGGCGACAATCCGATGTTAAGCGTTTTGAATGGACGTATCCTGGTCGACAAGTTTTTCTATGGTGAAACATTGCTCACCAGGTACGAAGAAGGCAGTGACACAGCAAAAGCACTTGGCGTTGGCAATTCCTATGCAACGTTGATGGAAGATGATGAGCTCCCGGGTAGTTTAAAATCAGCTCTGAAAAAATGCCTCCCCTTCGGCGTGGTGAAAATCGAAGGCGATTACAAAACTGCGGCAGGCAGTGGGTCCATGCCGGCCAAGTCACAGGACAAAGCCACCATTACCCTGTTTAACGGGAAGGATTTCGAAGGCTGGCATATGTATCTGAAGGATGCGGATGCCGACCCGAAGGATGTGTGGAAGATCAGGGACGGCGCGATTTGGTGTACAGGAAATCCTACCGGCTTTATGCGCACAAAGAAAGAATATAGCGATTACAAACTCGTCCTCGAATGGCGATGGCCTGAAAAGCCCGGCAACAGCGGAGTCCTGCTGCATATGAGTGGCGAAGAAAAAATCTGGCCCCTGTGCATGGAAGCGCAGCTTATGCACAAACGCGCCGGCGATTTCGTTGGAATGGGCTGCAATTTCAATGAAAACAAAGCTAAAAAGGGCGGGCCCATCAGCTATACGCCGCGCATGAATGACTCCAGTGAGAAGGAACCCGGCGGCTGGAATACGTACGAGATCACCTGCAAAGACGATACCATAGAAGCGACCGTCAATGGCCAGCTCCAGAACAAGGCGACTGGGGTGAGCATTCGCAAAGGATTCATCGGTTTCCAGAGTGAAGGCGTCCCCATCATGTTTAGGAACTTCAAGCTGACGCCTCTCAAATGAGCACAGTTTAGGTTCCTTCAAGGTCGATTGTGTTTTGGGTAATGTTGCATGAGCTGAATTGTCTCTTCATCGGTTCGTGTTGTTCCCGCCTCAGCAAATACGGAAGCGCCAATAAGGCCGCATGCAGGAGAATAGCGAAATCGACTCTGGAAACAGTTTACTTCTCGATGATCAGCCGGAACCAGCGGCTGTGCCGATTCCGCTTGTTTAAACCACGCTCAGTTTACCGCGAAGGTTGCTGGCGTCACAGCGCCGGCATAGTCTGAAAAAACAAATATTTTTTGAAATTTTCAAGTAAAAACTCGTAATTGATTAAGTATACGATGATTTGATTTTAATCAGAAATCCACTTCATAACATATTGCATTAGTAATCTTTGAAAGGTCTAATCCATTCCGGCCAGTTCTCCGGCTGAACACCACCGGCTAAAGTCCAAGCCCCTGCGGTATTATATGACTTGTGCCACTTCAACGTCCACAATTCCTTAAGTCCTACCTTTCTGGCAGAGTAATCCATGAAAGAACAGCCCACAAAGCCCACGTGTCGGTTAATACAGCATCGGCTTATCTCATTGTTGGACCAGGCCTCGAATTCGTACTCAGCAGGAGATTCGGTTTCTAACGGCCACAGGTCAAAACGGAGCGCATCCATAAACAGTGGTATATAGCCTGCGCCAGCCACGTTAGGCGTCCTCCAGCCCTCACTAGCGGGCTTGCCTCCGTAAAATGCAGAATCGGTCGGTATAGTAAGAACGTAGCCATTGATGCTATAGCTTCCGGCCACACCGCTTGGCGGCGCATCGCGCCCTCCGTGGTTCCCCCAGAAGATACCCCAGGCGTTAAAGACATTTAACGTAGGTGCCTGATTGCCATTTTCGTCAATTATCGGTTTTTTTGCCGTCGGACAGAACCAGGTTTTATTCATCTTCCAATCTAAAAGCTTACGTTCTAACTGCCACGGCCACCAATAACCTGTAGAATCATAGCCAGACCAGAATTTACCATCGTTGTCCTCGGTATACATTGCACTGACAAAGTTCCACTGTCTGAGATTCGCCAGACAACCTGTAGTTCTTGCCTGTTCCTTTACGCGTGCCAATGCCGGCATCAGTATTGCCATCAATAATGCGATAATAGCAATTACTACCAGAAGCTCTATTAATGTAAACCCTTTTCGCTTGCGCATGACTGCTCTCCTTCGCTTTCAAAGAAGGCCTTTCCAAACCGGACACTCTAATTTCAGACATGATGGTTTTCTTGGCGCTTCTCTGAGATAATTATAACACATTGATAGCCAAGTCCAAAGGCCAAACTCAATATGGTATGTGGACCAAATATCTGCAAAAGAGCTTAATCCGATCGGCTGAAAGGATTATAATTGATATGTAACCTTAGCCATCAAACCCCTGTGGATATCTCGTTTTTTCCTCTCCCTCCGCTACACAGGGGCTTTCCTTATATATCCACGCAAATATGTCGCTCTTCTTGTGTTTATTGCGACGTGGTATGCTGAATCTTAAAGAAAATCAGTGAAATTGAGATTAAATCCTGGTACTATAGCACTTGAAGTGCATAGGAGTGTTTCAGCGAAATATATTTGAGAAATCGCGGATTATGTAGTATAGGAAAGTGATGCCGAATTCGCTTCCAAAATCTTCAGGTCGGATGTCTGTTTCGCAATCTCGCTCGCAAGATATAATAAA
>CAZLIO010000541.1:0-1243 GCA_964559025.1 uncultured Pirellulales bacterium
GGAAGTAAAAGCAGGCGACAGAGTATTGGTAATAGTTAATCTGAGTGAAGAAAAGAAGCAGGACTTAATCCCGCACCAAGAAAGCAATTCGCCACATGCCGTTCCGGTGCAGGACAACAGTAGAACAGCACCGTCAAAAATAATAGAAGATATTGGCGAGGTCAGGCACACCCGAGCTATAGAAGATGGTTTTTCAATAGCAGTGGAATTGACGGGTTTAAGCGACTCAAACGTCAGCGAGCTAATTCGCGCTGCCAACGCAGCTTCAATAAGAACCAATAGCAACCGTCAAGATAGTCCGAGCTGCGTAAACACAGAAGAAAACGTTTCGGAGCCGGCGGCTGTCCTTCGACTATGCTCAGGATGGTGAGCTTGTCGAACCATTCAAGGAACCTGAAATGTCAGAGCTTACAGACCAAGTTAGTTCCAGCATTGATGCATTAACAAAGGAATTTGAAATAATATCGCACAACCTGGCCAATGTAAGCACGTCCGGATTCAAGCGTAGATGCAACTCATTCTCCCAATATATTGAGACGCAGGAGGTGGGGACAGAGACATATTCGCCCGGAAGCATTGAGCTGAACTCGGTATTTGATTTTTCCCAGGGCAATATTGTCGAGACAGGCCGGCCTTTGGATTTTGCTCTGTACGGTAAGGGATTTTTTGTGATAGAGACCCCTAACGGGCCTCTTTACAGGCGTAACGGCATGTTCTGCACAAACGAAAATGGTCAAATAATGGATTCTCAGGGACGAATTATAGCCGGAGAGGCAGGGCCAATCACGATACCGAGCGATGTGGGAATCGAGCAAGTGAGTGTCTCAAGTGATGGAAGCATCAGTGCCGGCGGTATAGCGATCGGAAAATTCAGATTGGTCGATTTCGGAGACAACGAAGACAAACTTGTGCCATATGGAGAGAGCTGTTATGCGATGCCTGACTCCCTTCAGGGAGATAACATGCTGAATATACAACCGGTCGCAGCCGAAAATATAGTTATTAAGCAGGGCTATCAAGAGGCATCCAATGTAAAGATCATAGATGAATTAGTGGATATGATAATGGTGTCCCGGCTCTATGAGGCAAATATGAAGTTTTTTACAGCCAGTATGGAAGTGGCCAACACTATTATAGGTGCAATTATGGCCTAAGCACGTCCGGCACCTATTAGGCATGAGCCCTGGCTCAACGGGTGCGGGACAAACTGTTAAAGCGTTATGCAAAATTGAGGTTAGGCATA
>CAZLIO010000541.1:1253-3235 GCA_964559025.1 uncultured Pirellulales bacterium
AAACTATTATAGGTGCATTTATTGCCTAAAAAATTAAATGACAATTTTTTCTTTTCAATGTATGACTAAACTCATTTTTGCAGAAGACTTGAACCAGTAAGATAAGGAGAACAAAATTATGTTAAGAGCATTTTCCACTTCAGCGACGGGTATGGCGGCCCAGCAGTTAATGGTGGACACGATTGCTAATAACCTTGCCAACATCAACACTACGGGTTTCAAGCGGAGCCAGGTTGCTTTTCAGGATTTGCTTTACATAACTCTACAAGAGCCCGGCACAGAAGTGGTTTCCGGCACAAATACGCCCACCGGCCTGGAAATAGGTAGCGGCGTGCAAACTGCAGCTACCGTAAGAGTTTTTAGCATCGGTGAGCTTGAGAATACCAGCAAACCTCTCGATATGGCCATTTCAGGCGAAGGCTTCCTTCAGGTAAGTATGCCAAACGGTGATATAAGATACACGCGCGACGGCTCGCTGCAACTAAATGCCAACGGTGAATTAGTTACCGTCACCGGATACAAGATAGAGCCGGCCATCAGCGTTCCAATAGACGCCACTTCTGTTAATATCGGCAAGGATGGAGGCGTTAATATTACCGATGCTGCGGGGACACAATCAGTTGTAGGTACGATTCAGTTAGCACGTTTTCCGAATCCCTCGGGTCTTTCCAGTGAAGGCGGTAACCTGTTTGCAGAGACCTTAGCAAGCGGCACGGCTACGACCGGCACAGCAGGAGAGAGTGGTTTCGGTGCTATCCAGTCGGGATTTCTGGAAAAATCGAATGTCCAGATGATAACCGAACTTGTCAACCTTATCACGGCCCAGCGAGCATACGAGACGAACTCCCGTGCAATCAGAGCGGGAGACGAAATGCTAAGGCAGGCAAATCAAATAGCAAGGTTCTAAGTGAAAGAGGATTATGAGTAATAAAAAGAGCACAAGAACACGAGGGCATAAGAGCATAAGAATACTTGTAAGCTGTATATTTATGACTTGTGCGATCTTCTGCCAGGCATCGGTGAACAGCAAAGCCGACAACACGAAGAATGATTCTGCTCTCCAGGTATACCTGCCGAGAGAAATTACAGTCAAAGAAAGCAGCTTAAGCCTGGGTCAGATTAGCATAATTCGAGGCACAGAATCTCTTGTATCCAAGGCGAGCGAAATCGCATTAGGGCGGATTTCAGTGCCGGGGCAGAAGATTGTTATCGACAGGGCAATGGTTTTAAGCAGATTGGCCTCAAACGGCATCCCTGCATCGAAAGTAACATTCACCGGTGCAGAAAAAATAACGGTACAACAGCAAGAGCAAACCATCCGCAGTATTGAACTTGTTAAGCTGGCAAGCTCCTTTCTGGAAAAAAATCCTCCCGTCGTTTCAGCTTGTGGATTCAATCCAATACGGACGCCCCAAGATTTCATCATCACCGGTAGCAGTAAAGATATAAGATTGTCTCCTCGATTAGTCCAAAGCAGAGCAAGAAACCAGGCAAGGGTTGAGATTAACATTCTTTCAGGCGGCAAAAAAATCGATGTGCGTGACGTAACTTTCGGGTTGACATACAATGCCGCCCAAGCAGTAACAAAGGTTGATATTCCCGCAGGTGCGGTTATCAGTCCTGGGAACGTCAAGATAGAAAAGACGATATCAAACTATCCGGAGTCGTCTGATTGGAGGCCTCCTTACGGCCTCATTGCCAAACGTCAGATACCGGCCAAGACCCTTCTTCATCCAAATATGCTGGGTCCTGTCAAGTCACCAATCATTGCTAAGCGCAATCAAAAGGTTGTTATTCGAATTGACAGGCCTGGATTTCTGATTACAGCTTTTGGAAAAGCTATGCAAGATGGGCGGGCCGGTGAGTATATAAAAGTTCGAAACGTGGACTCACAACGAATAATCTTAGTCAGAGTCAACGAAGACGGAAGCGTGGTACCTGTTTTTTAGAAGGAGAAATAAATGGACATTTATTACAAAAAA
>CAZLIO010000542.1:0-3235 GCA_964559025.1 uncultured Pirellulales bacterium
CACTACCCGATTATTCAGTATGATTTGGGACGAAGCCCATACAACGAGCGTTCCGAAGGAACTCGGCGAGGCAATGTGCAATCTGACCACGCCCACCTGGCCGCATACGTTTGTCGTGCCGAAGTACGCAAGTATGCTCGAATATAAACAATATCCCCCGGCCAACCACTTCCACATGACCTGGGATTTGCCGGTTGCCCGATTGCAGCACTGGATGGATTTGACGGTAGTATTGAGCGTTACACCCTGGGCAGCCAGGCCGAAATTCATCGAAGGCATTGACAGGCCGCAGCCGTTGATTCATTTAATAAACGGCGGCGAGGACGCCTTCAAACTAATGTCAGTTCGCAGCTAAATTGTTTATTGTAATCATATTACCGCCCCGGATTTCTATGCAATGTCAGGGTGCGCTGGTAATCTATAATCCTAAAAGTAAATTTGTTGACAGTTCAAATCCGCTCTGTTAAAATCCTTCAGCCTCTGCGTAAGGGGGCGAAAATTCCGGTCTGTATCTGAGTTCTGAGGTAAAAAATAACACTTTTGAGGTGGACAAACAATGCCAAAACGCAAGGATATTCACAAGGTGCTGATTATCGGCTCAGGCCCGATTATTATAGGCCAGGCCTGTGAATTTGATTATTCCGGCACACAAGCCTGCAAGGCCCTTAGAAAACTGGGTTACGAAATCGTGCTGGTCAATTCCAATCCCGCAACCATCATGACCGACCCCGGTATGGCCGATGCAACGTATATTGAGCCGCTTAATGTCAAAACTGTCGAGCAGATTATTGCAAAAGAGAAACCGGATGCCCTGCTGCCCAATCTCGGTGGACAAACAGGCCTTAATCTTTCCGCGGAGTTATCGCGCAGGGGTATCCTGGAGAAATACGGCGTCCAGATTATAGGTGTTAAGGTTGACGCCATCGAGCGGGGAGAAGACCGCCAGGCATTCAAGGACACAATGAATCAGCTGGGTATCGAGATGCCGAGAAGTGAGATTGCGAATAGTCTTGAGGAAGCTGAAAAATCGCTTAAGAATATCGGCTTGCCCTGTGTTATACGCCCTGCTTATACAATGGGCGGAACCGGCGGAGGCTTGGTTTACAACATCGAGGAGTTCCGTACTGTTGTTAGTAGAGGACTTTCTTTTAGTCTTGTCGGGCAGGTACTTGTAGAGGAATCTGTCCTTGGATGGGAAGAGCTGGAGCTCGAGGTTGTGCGTGATGCTAAGAATCAGATGATCACAGTGTGTTTTATAGAGAATGTTGATGCCATGGGTGTTCATACGGGAGATTCGTATTGTACCGCTCCTATGTTGACCATAGACCCTGAGCTTCAGAAGCGTCTCCAGAAGCATTCCTATGATATTGTCGAAGCCATCGGCGTCATCGGGGGAACCAACATTCAGTTTGCTCACGACCCCAAAACCGGCCGCGTCGTGGTCATTGAAATCAACCCGAGAACTTCACGCTCATCGGCGCTTGCTTCCAAAGCAACCGGTTTCCCTATCGCGATGGTTTCTTCCTTGTTAGCAGGCGGCTTGACTATGGATGAGATTCCCTATTGGCGTGACGGCACACTGGAAAAATATACACCATCAGGAGAATATGTGGTTGTAAAGTTTGCACGCTGGGCATTTGAAAAATTCAAGGGGATTGAAGATAAGCTTGGTACGCAAATGCGCGCCGTGGGAGAGGTCATGAGCATCGGCAAAACCTACAAGGAGGCTTTTCAAAAGTCTATTCGCTCCCTTGAAATTAACCGTTATGGACTGGGCTTTGCCAAGGATTTTAATAAAAAATCACCTGATGAGCTTCTGGAGCTCTTAAAAGAACCCACAAGTGAACGCCAGTTTATTATGTACGAGGCCTTACGCAAAGGCATCAGTATCGATACGCTCTTTGAGAAGACCTATATCAAAGCCTGGTTTATTGAGCAGATGAAAGAGCTGGTGGAGCTTGAGGAGGAAATCTTAAAATACAAGGGCAAAAAATTGCCGGACGATCTTCTAATCCAGGCAAAAAAGGACGGATTTGCAGATAAGTATCTTGCCCAGCTCCTGGATGTTCCGGAAGGACAAATAAGGAAAAGACGCATCGCCCTTAATGTCGTTGAGGCCTGGGAACCTGTTCCTGTAAGCGGCGTGGAAAATGCCGCCTACTACTTCTCAACTTATAACGCCCCGGATAAAGTGCAAGTCAGCAACAAACGCAAGATAATGGTACTCGGCGGCGGCCCCAATCGTATCGGCCAGGGGATTGAATTTGACTATTGTTGTGTTCATGCGGCATTTGCCCTTCGAGATGAAGGCTATGAAACCATCATGGTCAACTGTAACCCGGAAACTGTTTCAACGGACTATGACACCTCCGACAAGCTGTATTTTGAGCCGCTCACCGTTGAAGATGTATTAAGTATTTATAATAAGGAAAAACCCGAAGGTGTTATTGTCCAGTTCGGTGGTCAAACACCCCTTAATATCGCAAGAGAGCTGGAAGATGCCGGCGTAAAAATTATCGGCACCTCACCGGAAAAGATTGACCTTGCCGAGGACAGGGACAGGTTCCGCAAGTTAATGAAAAAGCTCGGCATCCCACAGCCGGAATCCGGAATGGCAAGCACCCTCGATGAGGCGCTTAAAATCGCAGAGAAAATCGGCTATCCCTTAATGGTCAGGCCTTCCTATGTCCTTGGCGGCAGGGCTATGGAAGTCGTCCACGATGAAGAGATGCTCAGATACTATGTCGCAAGGGCCACGGACGTCTCTCCAGAAAGACCAATCTTGATTGACAAATTTCTGGAGAACGCCATTGAAGTCGAAGCGGATGCTATTGCCGATGGCACGGACGCTTTTGTACCTGCGATTATGGAACATATCGAGCTTGCAGGCGTCCATTCAGGCGATTCTGCGTGCGTGCTTCCGCCTGTTAGTATTCCACAAAAGCATCTCAAGACAATCTATGATTATAACCGGAAAATTGCCATAGAGTTTAACGTGGTTGGCCTGATGAACATCCAGTATGCCATAGCCGATGATGTTGTTTACATTCTTGAGGCCAATCCGCGTGCCTCAAGGACCGTGCCGCTGGTCTCCAAGGTCTGCGGTATTCAAATGGTCCCTATTGCCACGCAGCTTATGCTTGGCAAACGCATTTCGGATATGGAATTGGAGAGTTTGTCCATACCTCATTTTGGTGTTAAGGAAGCTGTATTTCCCTTTAATATGTTCCATGAA
>CAZLIO010000543.1:0-3230 GCA_964559025.1 uncultured Pirellulales bacterium
GATTTTTTTCTTTTCAAAGTATGCCTAACCTCAATTTTGCAGAACTCATTAAAAAAAGTTCTTGTTTTGATAACATTTGCAAATATAGTGTAACGCCGGATTTTGTCAAAGCAACTTGATTTTTTCGATAATTGTATGTCGATATTTTAGTTGCATTTACAAAGCAGGCCACGTATGAATATGCAGGCTTGTCGCGGAATTTTAGCGGATGTGTATGCGGCAGAGCCTGACCTGATATTTTTTTAGAACCGAAATGAAAATGATTCAGCCGGAAAGAATAAAGCTCCTTAACAATAAGATCCTGCGGGACGGAAAATACGTACTGTACTGGATGCAGGCCGCCCAGCGAAGCGAGTATAACCACGCACTCGAATACTCAATTCGCAGAGCCAACGAGTTCAAAAAGCCGGTCTTAGTATCATTCGGCATAACCGAAAATTGGCCGCAGGCAAATCTGCGTCATTACTATTTTATGTTAGAGGGACTCAGGGAGGTCAAAAAAGACCTTTGGTCAAAAGGAATCCAAATGGTAGTCCGGCATGAATCCCCCGATTTGAGCACAATAAAATTAGCAAAAGACGCCGCCCTGGTTGTTGTTGATGCCGGCCAGTTACGAATCCAGAGAAAATGGCGAAATAACGTCGCCAAAAAAATCGATTGTCCATTATATGAAGTTGAAACGAATCTGATTGTGCCGGTCGAAGAAGCCTCATCGAAAGAGAATTTCTCGGCAGGCACCTTTCGACCGAGGATTACAAAGAAGCTCGATTACTATCTTGCCCCGCTGAAACACAAAAAACCAAAACTGGATTCACTCGGCTTGAAGTTTACCACATTCGATATCGATGATATCGACAAAGCCGTCTCAAAACTCAACATTGACCGGAGTGTCGGCAAAGTAGACACTTTTCATGGCAGCACCAGGCAAGCCAAACGCCATCTGAGTTTCTTTTTACGAAATAAGCTTGATAACTTCGCCAGTCTCCGCAACGACCCAAATGCCGATTGTGTTTCGAATATGAGTCCCTATCTGCATTTCGGACAGATTTCACCGTCATATATTGCACTGAAAGTCCTTGAGACCTCCAGCCCCGGCAAAAATGCCTATCTGGAAGAGCTCATCGTTCGAAGAGAGCTCAGTCATAATTTTGTATTCTATAATAACCAATACGATAAATTTGCTTCTCTGCCGCCCTGGGCCGAAAGGACATTGAATTTCCACCGGAGGGATAAAAGGCAGTATTTATATTCGCTCGAGCAGTTCGAAACCGCCGAAACCCACGACCCTTACTGGAACGCCGCACAGAAAGAAATGGTCATCGCCGGTAAAATGCACGGCTATATGAGGATGTACTGGGGCAAGAAGATTCTCGAATGGAGTAAAGACCCGCAAACCGGATTCAAAACAGCGTTGTATCTTAACAATAAATACGAGCTTGACGGCAGAGACCCGAATGCCTTTGCCGGCGTGGCCTGGTGTTTTGGAAAACACGACAGGGCCTGGGCTGAAAGGCCTGTTTTTGGTAAAATTCGCTTTATGAATTCTGCAGGACTGAAAAGAAAATTCGACTCCGATGCTTATGTCAGGAAAATCCAGTCTCTTGAGAAAAAATTATGAAGGTGCGCTATGCGAGTAGTGATAACAGGTGCGACCGGCTTTATTGGCAGGGCATTGTGCAAAGAGCTTCATAAAGATTATGAAGTAATTGCATTGACGCGCGACACAAGAAGAGCCGCCAAATCAGTGGGCGACTGGGCTAAAGTTGTCGAATGGGACGGCAGAACGACCGGAAGCTGGATTCAACACGCGGACGGGGCTTTTGCCATCATCAATCTGGCCGGCGAAAACGTTGCTTCCGGCCGATGGAACAAACTGAAAAAGGCCGGCATACTCCACAGCAGGTTAGATAGTTCCAGAGCAGTGCTCGAAGCGATAAAGCAGGTGGACAAAAAGCCCACTGTCGTAATTCAGGCTTCAGCTATCGGTTATTATGGCTCCTGTGGTGACAAAGGATTGGATGAGACCTCGCCTGCAGGTAAGGGATTTCTGGCTGAGGTGTGCAGCAAATCCGAAGTCATCGCAAGCCAAATCGAAGCGACAGGGATTAGATGTGTAGTCATTCGCACGGGCGTGGTTCTGGGAAATGGCGGAGGTGCTCTTCCCAAGCTTATGAAGCCGTTTCGTTTTTTTCTCGGCGGACATCCCGGAAGCGGCAGACAATGGTTTTCGTGGATAAGTCTTGATGACGAGATTGCTGCAATAAAATTTCTGATGGAAAATGAAAATCTTAAAGGCGTTTTCAACCTGACCTCGCCGCAGCCGGTGACAATGAAAAAATTCTGTAGAAAATTGGGATGGATTATAAGAAGACCCTCATGGGTGTTTTTCCCCGGATTCATCATGCGGCTGGCTTTAGGCGAAATGGCTAATGAGATGCTCTTGTCCGGACAAAGGGTTCTGCCGAAACGACTACTTGCCGCAGGCTTTGAGTTCAAATACACCGATGTTAAAAGAGCCTTAAAGGCCCTTAAAGCTCAAAGGAGAAAATCATGAATCTGTCAGATTATTTTCAAGCCGTAAAAGGTATGGGTGTTTTAGCTACGAGCGATTCGGATGGCAATGTCGATATCGCCATTTATGCCCGGCCATATATTATTGATGAGAAGACCATCGCGTTTAGCATGCTCGAACGTCTGAGCTACGCAAACGTGCAATCCAATCCGAAAGCCGCTTATTTGTTCGCAGAAAAGGGCGAAGGTTACGCCGGCACGAGGTTATATCTGACCAAAACCAGCGAAGAGAAAGACCCCGAACGTATTAAAGAGATTAAAAAACAGCATTCGAAAACCTATAATCCCGATGAAATACATAAGCATTTGGTGTATTTTACAGTAGATAAGATTCGGCCGCTCGTTGGTGATAAGCCCGAGTGAAAATACTTTATCTTTATTTAAATCGTGAATTCTTGTCAGGATTTTTAAGGGCTTGAAATGTACATAATACCGGCAATTGACCTGCGTGATGGAAAATGTGTCAGACTTATACAGGGCCGGTATGACCGCCAGATAAACTACGAGGACGACCCTGTAAAACAGGCCCGGGAATTCAGCTCAGCCGGGGCAAAATGGCTGCACATTGTAGATTTGGATGGTGCCAGGCTCGGCAGGCCGGTCAACACAGACGCGATATCAGCGATAGCAGCTCTGGGACTATTCAAAATCGAAGTCGG
>CAZLIO010000544.1:0-3225 GCA_964559025.1 uncultured Pirellulales bacterium
AAGTAAGAAAACTGCCCCAGGCCGAGCTTTGCCCCTTTGCCCGCAAAGACAATGGCCGCAAAGCCGCATACGCCGTTGAGAATAGTTATCAGCGACGGCAGGATGGCAATGTACTTTAACCTTTGCCTGCGCACCCGCCGCAGCAGACTCTTTTTGGCAGATTCAGTTTTTAATCCCGCCATATCTCCTACCTCGTAATGGTTAGATGGTTAATAGGTGAGTCGACTACTCACCACTTACTATTTACTACTCACCAATTTCGTATCTCACCAGCGGTGTCAAACCTGCTTTGACTTTATCGCCTATTTGGACCAGGCACTTTACACCCACCGCCGGCGGGTGTCGCTCGGAACCCGGCGTTGCTGCCTCACGAAGGGGCACGTACAATTCTGTTCTGGAGCCGAATTTTATCATCCCGAATTTCTGACCGCCGGTCAATTCCATGCCCTGGACTTTATCGCATACGATTCGCCGGGCAATTGCTCCGCTGATTTGACGGACAATCAGCCTGTCCTGCGGGCTGTCGGTTCTGACCAGGTGCAGGTCATTGGACTCATTGACCCGGCCGGATTGCGGATTCATTGCGTTTTTAAATTTACCTTTTCGGTAGGTGATTTTTTCGACTTTGACATTGCACGGAGCGCGATTAATATGTGTGTCGAATATGCTCAAGAATATTCCAATTCGCAGTGTTGTTCCGCTGATGAAGTCATTTTCCCGGACAGTTTCGATATCGGTGATTTTGCCGTCTGCCGGTGCTAACAGCAGGTTCCGGTCCGAAGGACACCGACGCTCAGGGTCGCGGAAAAACATCAAAGACCATATCAGAATAACGGCTAACAGCCCTGCACCAGTTAGGCGTGGGCCTAAGCCCAATTGGTGCTGGGTGCTCAGAAGAAAGACAATCATTACCGTAAGTAGCACCGCGGGGAAGATAACTACCTGAGGCCAGCCATATTTTGTCAGCGGTATTCTCATATTCTCGATACTCTATACTCGATGGGCAGCAGCCTCAAGCGTAGCTTGGGGATGGCCTGTCTCGATATCGATACTTTATCCTCGATTCCTACCGAGCATCTGCTATCCGGTATCCAGGATATGATAACAAAGATGGCACAGATTGAAACTGATTAACACAAATAAATCTACAAAATCAGTGTAATCCGTGTCTAAATCGGTGAAACTTGTTCCCGCGCAGGCGGGTATCTGTGGATAGAAATCTGTGAAATCTATCTTCAAAAATCAGTGTAATCTGCGTCTAAATCCGTGAAACTTGTGCCCGCGCAGAGCCTGCCCTGAGCGAAGCCGAATGGTCGGGTATCTGTGGATAGAAATCTTTGGAAATAAAAAAAGGCCGACCCTGTGGATATCGGCCTTTAAGGAGGAGGGGGGGTGAAGTAGGATTTAATTTTTAAAGTTATTTGCCTGCCACCGCTTGCGTCTGGCGGGGGCCAAAGGCTGATTTCCTTCAAACCTGGCCCTGGCTTGGCCAGCATTTCCTGATGGGGCCTCGGACTCCGCCGAGACAAGTGCCAAGACGAGAGCTGCTCCATAGAAACGTCCTATAACTGCTGCTCCTAATATCTATAGACGCAGGTCAGCCCAAAAAGTTACAGGATTTCTCAAAAATTTCTCAAAATTACGTAAAAATACTGATTCCACAATACAGATACCGCAGATTCCAGGTGATTAACACAGATAAATCTGTGAAATCTGTAATAATCGGTGAAAGCTGTGGAGATACAAAAAGCCGGGTAAATTCATCCCTTCACTATGTTCAGGACAGGACTGGGCAATGTCGAAGGAACAAGCCCGGCCTATTAGTCGCCTCAGCACTTTTCTACTGAGCCAATGATTCTCGGATTTGCTTAGTTAATTGCAGTACGCTTTCATATGTTACATTCTCCGGAGCTTTGCCATCGTCACTAAGTGCAGCCATAGCGCCAAGGACCCACTTGTCAAAATCTTCTTTTGTTTCAATCAGCAAGCCATAAGGCACAGGAAGATTTATCTTCAGCCTTGGCTCGTGTTCGAGGTTGAATACATATAACATATGATAACCAAATTGTTTAACGTTTTCCGGTGGTGTTCCATCCGGAACATAAACAGCCCATTCGGTGAATCTGTCTGCCTTTCGGGTATAAGCAAGATGATAGCCCGTGTATGTGGTATCTTTGGGCTCGCCTGCGGGCTTCAAAGCGTTAAACTCTATCGGCAGTTTTGGCAACAGCCCCCCGAATTCAAGGCCTTCGAAGAATTCCTCCTGTGGTTTTTCTGATGTCCTATCGATACTGTTCCAGCCCCATATCACACTACCATCACTCATTGTGAAACTTAAGGCCGCACCCCATGAAAGGGAACACCGGTCATCACCATAACCACCCATGTTCGGGGAGCCCAACTCTAAAAGCGTTGCTGTTTCTTTGGTATTTTTGGCTTCATAACCTTCAGGTACCTCCATCGAAAAAAGTCCCTCCGGGATATCCACATCGCGTTCGATCTTAACGTATTCACGGCACAGCTCCCATTGCTGCTTACCAGTGAAGCTCATCCAAACTTGATATCGTTTGCATTCCCCTGTACTTGGTGATAACCAGTACTTGTATCGGTACCCACCCTTTGTAGCGGAAAATATCTCCTCACGTTCCCAAATATCACAATCAACTCCATCAATTTTTTCCCGGCCTATCTTGACAAAGTCATCCAATTTGCTGATGTCGCCGAACAACTGCTCTATCATTTGGTCCCGACCTTGGTGTTTTGCCAGCATTTGCTGGTATTTATTTCTTTTGGAGAAATGTGCCGATTTCCTCGTGTGATTCAACCTCAGCCTATACTGCCCATCTGAAATCAACTCTCCCACGCTAATCCTGGTGGCATCGCTTCTGCCGGATGAGCTGCATGTGGTATGCCACTCTCGACCATTCTCCAGGTCGAACCACTCTTCCATATTCACCGGTAGTACGTCGTTGCCGTCCGGCGTTTTGTGCCCGGGGTAGTAATGCCATCCTTTGAGGTGGACGGTTCTGACCGCCCTGAAAAGCTCCGGCATATCGTTTATTCCATACGCAGGTGTAACTGATTTGTCCAGAAAGGTTATTGATAACGCTACTGCAATAATTATCACCGCTGCGGCAGTGAGTTTTGTAAAACGGTTCATAATAAGTCTCCTTATGAGAAGTTTATTCTTCGTTTTTTTTGTTTTGCCGGGTTTGCCGAAACTTA
>CAZLIO010000545.1:0-3216 GCA_964559025.1 uncultured Pirellulales bacterium
TGCGATGTTGGTCCGCCAGAGACGCTACCGAGAGGACCGGCAGACGAGGATCGATCTTTCGAATGCGCGCGCCGATGCTTCGCACGAGGGCGGCCTCAGCTCCCGGTGCCGTACTTCTGGCGCGCAGATGAATGGATACGGGCACGTGGTTGGCTTTGAGCGGCGTATAGACATGGGGTTGATCTTCCCCATTGCCCCAAACGCTCGGTAGGTTTGGTACGATTCCGACTACTCGACGGGGCGACGATAACCCGTCATCGCCATACTGGATGAGACAGCCAAGGGCACTGCCATCCGGCCGGAGTCTGCGGGCCAGAAGCTCATCGATGATCACGACTTCCTCTGCATCGGGGGCACTGTCGAGAGGGCGAAAGGGCCGACCCTGCAGGAGCCGAATTCCCATTGCCTTGAAGTAATCGCCGTCCACCTCGTACTCGTGAAGTGCCTTCGTCAGTAGGCTACCTGACGCATCGTCGGCGCCGCCTGGCACATACTCGACGACTCTTTCGCGACTCCAGGGCCACCACCCCAGGTCCACGGGAGATTTACGAGACAGGCCAACCGCCTGAATCTCGGGGACATCCTTCAACCGCTCGGCCAACCTCTCGCGGGCGTGCCTTGCTTGGGCAATGTCGTAACCTCCCGCGAATGCCTTCACGCTGACGATCACCTTGCCATTCAGGCCAAAACTCGGTTCGGCCCGGACAGCCCTCAGCGCGGTTCGAGCCAATAGGGTCGCGGTCATGACGAGCGCGACAGACAGGGCCATTTGGCAGAGCACCGACAGGCCGCGTGGTACGAAAAATCGCCTTCTTCGCGTGGCTTCAAGTACGCCTCGGCCGGATTCTTTCAGGTCACCACAGAGATCGCGCCTTGATAGGCGCAGGGCCGGTTTCAGGCCGAAGAGCACGGTGGCAATCAGGCAGAAACTCAAGGTGGCTGCCAGGACGCGAACGTCGAGCGCGATTCCCGAGGCGATGGCCGACCCCAACTGCATGGGGAGTTGGCCCATCGCTGCCCACAGTTTGAGAACCCGGATGCCCCAGAGGGCCACAGCCACAGCCAGAATTCCTCCGAATACGGCCAGGAGAAGCGATTCGATCAGTAACTGCCGCATGATCCTCAGACGCCCCCCTCCGATGGCCGCACGGATGGCGATCTCTCGGTGGCGCCCCCCTCCTTGAACGACAATCATATTCGCTAGGTTCAGGCAGGCAATGAGCAGGACGACCCCGGAGATTCCCATCAAACCCAGGCTGATACGACCCAATGTGGGCCTGTCATTGTCGACACCACCGGCGTTGAGTCTGGGCAATGGGTGGAGGCGAAACATGGCCGTCTCTTTGTACCGCCTGGGATACATCTGCTTCAGGTGTGGGAACATAGATTGCAGCCGTGCTTGCGCCTCAGATATGCTCACGCCAGGTTTCAGTCGTCCCACTAAAACCGATGGCGGATAGTACCATCTTTCATCCGGCTTCTCCGGCTTCTCTTGATAGTATCTGCGCACAAGACCGCCCGTACCCAGAGGCAACCAGACGTCGGGGCCGACGACGGCTGTGCCTGTGAACGTCTTTGGTGCCACGCCAATGATTCTACAGAGCGTACCATTGACACGCACATATTGGCCCACGATCTCAGGCCCAGCCCCCAGGCGCCGCCAGGTTCGGTAGCTTAGGACAACCACCGGCTCGGCACCGCCCAGTTCCTCCTCAGGCAAGAAAGTCCGCCCATGGAGGGGTGCTACCCCCAGGGCGCTGAAGTAGTTGGCCGAGACGAACAGCGGCGCCACAGGCATTACACTGGCGTCTCTTACCAGGGCAGCAGGCACTCCGCCGTAGTAACTGTTGGCGATGAGATCACTGAACACCGGATTATTGTCACGCAGGTCGACATAGCCCGCATATGGGACGATATTGAGCTTATCAAACTCGCAGCGCACCAATCGGTCGGGGTCTTTGACGGGCAACGGTCGAAATAGCAGCGTATTGACCACACTGAACATAATCGTGTTGGCTCCGATGCCGATCGCCAGCGTCACCAAGGCGATGGCCGTAAAGCCGGGACTCTTTCTCAACATTCGGAGGCCATAACCAATGTCTTGCCACAATGCCGCCATACCTTACTCCTTCCTTGCTGATTGCTCGATTACGACTTCCCCTTCCTGCCAGCCATCTTTGAGTTTAATGATGCGATTGCCATAGGCCGCATAGCCTTCATTGTGCGTCACCTGGATGATCGTGGTGCCTTCGCGATTGAGCTTCTTGAGCAGGTCCATGACGTCCTTGCCCTGGCTCGAATGCAGGTTGCCCGTGGGCTCGTCCGCCAGAATCAGTTTGGGGCTCGCAACCAACGCACGGGCCACGCCCACGAGCTGCTGCTGGCCGCCGGAGAGCTGGCTTGGAAAGAGGTCTTTCTTGCCGACAATGCCGAATCGGTCGAGCGTGTCACAGACGATACTGGCCCGTTCCGAACCCTTTACATTTCTGTACGACAACGGGGCATCAAGATTCTCATATACAGTGAGACTGTCCAGAAGATTGAAGTTCTGAAAGACAAAGCCGATGTACTGGCGATTCAAGGCCAGACGATGCTTGGGCTTGAGTTCGTGGACGGGATTCTCATCCAGGTAATACTCGCCCTCCCACTCACCGTCCAACATGCCGATGATGTTCAGCAACGTGGTTTTGCCCGCGCCGGACGGTCCCATAATGGTGACGAACTCTCCTTTTTCGATGGTTAGGTTGATTTGTTGCAGGACATAGACAAATCCAGCGCGGGTGTTGTAACGTTTTTGAATGTGGTTTAGTTTAATCATAGTATCGCTTCCGTATTCTGTCTCCTGTTTTATATTGTTTCGCAATTACTCATAACGCAACGCCTCCATCGGATCGATCTTAGCCGCTCGGCGGGCCGGAATCCACGCCGACAGGGCAGCGACGGCGACCATAAGCACGGCGGCCCCGATCATCGTGAGAGGATCATGAGGTTCGATACCGTAGAAAATAAACCGGATCAAGCGGACCAGAGCTAACGCGACAGGTAAGCCGATGGCTATACCTATGCCGGCGAGTATCAGAGCCTCTCGCAAGATCGGCCAGGCCACATCCCAGGGACAAGCGCCCAAGGCCATGCGAATGCCCACTTCACGGGTTCGTCGCGCGACATTGTAGGCCATGATCCCATACAGGCCGATGCAGGACAGTGCCAAACCCA
>CAZLIO010000546.1:0-3214 GCA_964559025.1 uncultured Pirellulales bacterium
AAACGATTTTTTTCTTTTCAAAGTATGCCTAACCTCAATTTTGCAGAACTCATAAGGTAAAACAGTAGTGGACATTATAGAAACAAACTCAGACCTTTCGCAATTAGCGAAAATAAAGAAAGGCTGTGTGCTGACCATCGGCAATTTCGATGGCGTCCACCTCGGACATCAGGAAATAATCAACGCTGCGCGAAAGCTCGCGGATAAAAGGCATTCTGACCTCGTCCTGATGACCTTTGAGCCGCATCCTGCGGCTATCTTATATCCGGAAAAAGCTCCTGGCGTATTAACACAAATGGTGTTGAAAAAACATCTGCTCACTCAATTTGGTGTGGATTGCCTCGTAGTTTTGGAAAGCAGCTATAGGATTTTGAACCTTTCCCCGGAGTCCTTTGTTGACGAATTTCTGGCAAAGTCTGTTCAGCCGGATGTTGTGGTCGAAGGGGAAGATTTTAATTTCGGTTACGGCAGAAGCGGTAACGTCCGGATACTAAAGGAGCTGGGGCAGAGGTTCAATTTTGAAATCGTTATTGTCCCCGGCAAAGAGATTAAACTTGCTGATGAACAAACCGCCAGAGTCTCCAGCACCTTGATTCGACATTTGCTGCACAAGGGCAAAGTAGCGGATACTGCAACAGCCTTGGGCAGATATTATCGACTATCCGGCCAAACCACTCTGGGCAAGGGAAAAGGTCGAAAGTTAGGATTTCCAACGGCCAATATTGTCCCCGTTAACCAGATTATACCTGCCGAGGGTGTCTATGCCGGCTTCGTGGAGATTACCGACACTGAAGAACAGCTCTGTGAAAGTAAGAACAAGCTCCCAGCCGCATTTAGTATCGGAAGAGCCAAGACTTTTATTTCCGACCATCCTTTACTGGTTGAGTCTCATATACTCGGACAAGACCCGGGCGATTTATACGGAAAATACCTCGCCATGGATTTTGTGGACTTCATTAGACACCAGCAAAAGTTTAGCTCACCCCAGCAGCTCTCCACCCAAATCGCAAAAGACTGTGAGAATATAAAAGATATTTTAGACATAAAGAGCACAGAAACATAGAAAAAGTTAAAAGTAATACAATGGCGGAAGAATTAAAATTTAGATTCGCAACAGAAAGTGACGTCCCCTGGCTTGCAAAGATGAATCAGGAGCTCATTCTTGATGAGGGACATCGCAACAAAATGACATTACCTGAGCTTGAGCAAAGGATGTCGGATTTCCTTCAAAACGAATATGATGCCGTTATTGCCAGCTCAGGCAAGAACGATATCGGCTATGCTTTGTATAGACAAGACCCGGAGTGGTTGTATTTAAGGCAGATTTTCGTAATAAAGACAATGAGACGTAAAGGCCTCGGCCGAAGATTTATAGAATGGCTGAAAAATGACCCATGGAGTGATTGCAAAAGAATCAGAACGGATGTTTTGGTAGATAATATAGTTGCCATTGATTTCTGGAAGTCTGTGGGATTTAAAGAATATTGCATTACATTGGAAATGGGAAATCAATAAAGGCCTGATAATGCTTGTAGATAACAATGCAATGTGGTACTATTAGTATATGGATAAGGTCATTTCACACGACCGTAAAGAAGAATCTGCTGAGGCCAAGGCTCGCTGGTTTCGGTCTCTGCCGCTGTCCGAGCGTATGGAGATGCTTTGCTCGTTCACGGATCTTGCTCTAACGGCTAATCCCAGTTTGCAGGAACGTAAACATGCTCAACCGGTTACAGGACGTATTCAGGTCCTCGACCTTGAAGACGTCCGATTGCTGAAGCTTGCTGAAGATAAGGAAAACGCAGAAGCCACGGATGAGCCTGACAGCAGATAGCAGCAAAATTGGGGCATTCAATAAAGGCCTAAGATATATCGAATCTGTGCTACCCAAAGCCTTGTCTCTACGATGAGATATGTTAGGAATGAATAGGATAAAAAATAAGGGCATTTGGTGCAACAGATAATCAGAGCCCCGAACGTTAGTGAGGGGTAAAAACAAGAGAAAATAAAACTATTATGACAAACAGCAACTTCCAAAAAGCAATTGAGTTGATAAACAAATCCAGCAATGTTTTGCTCACGACGCATTCCAGGCCGGATGGCGATGCCTGCGGCTGTATCGTGGCAATTTCTGATGTGCTGACTGCTCTTGGAAAAAAATCAAAAGCCCTGATGCTCTCGCCGATCCCGGAATGGTACGAGTTTTTATTCGCAGAAAAAGTCCCTGTACTCGGCGAAGATATCAAGCTCGACCACTTGACAGAAGGGCGACTCGGCGAATTCGATTTGATTATAATTGTCGATACCAATAGTTACATGCAGCTGGATGACTTCGGTCAATACTTAAAGCAAGCCCGGACACCCGTCCTGATAATCGACCACCACGTAACTGCCGATGGTCTCGGGGATGTAGAGCTGGTCGATTCAGATGCAGCCGCCACCGGTTTGATTGTTTGTGATTTGCTAAAATTCGCCAAGTGGTCCGTAACCGAAAAAATCGCCTATGCGCTCTTTGTGGCCGTAGCTACCGACACAGGCTGGTTCCAGTTCAGCAATACAAACAGCAGAGTTTATCGATGCTGCGCCGAGTTAATAGACGCCGGTGCGAATCCACCAGAAATCTACCACAGTTTATACCAGAATTTCTCACACGAGCGCTTCCAACTGACGCTCGCGATGCTCAACACGCTCCAGCTGCATCTCGACGGCCGATACGCAACGCAGCACATATTGCAGAGGGATTTCCAACAGACCGGCGCCACACACAAAGACACGGAGAATTTAATCAACGAATGTCAGCGAATAAGCACAGTTGAGGCAGCGGCCTTGTTTGTAGAATTGAAGGATGGCCGAATCAGGTGTTCGCTGCGAAGCACAGGCGCCGTCGACGTCAGCAAAATCGCCGCTAAGTTCGGCGGAGGAGGCCACAAAATGGCCGCCGGCACATTTCTATCCGGCCCGTTGGAAGAGGCAAAAAAAACCATCCTGACTGAAATGACCGAACAATTCAAACAGTTGAACGATAAATGACTTTCAATCGGGGGGACAATAATGAGGAATCTCGCCGGCTTCATTTTGGCGAAACACCTCTTTCAGAATAGCCCGTCCTTCTTCGCTGTTGGCTTCTACCCACTCTTTGTCCTTGACTCTTCGAATAAGTCTCCCTTTGGACCAGATTTCCGCACCGCTGACTCTCAAATCCATAGGCCCTATA
>CAZLIO010000547.1:0-3211 GCA_964559025.1 uncultured Pirellulales bacterium
GTGGCACGGCCATCTTGGCCGTGTTATCACGGGCTGGAAGCCCGTGCCACATCAGTCCGCAGGACACCTAACGGTGGAAACTGCTGATTCAGTTGTCTGGCTAAACACGTACCTTCGTTATCTCACGGGGTAAAATGAGATCCCCGACAGAGGCATATGGCGACAAGATTACGGGTTTATGGTTAAGTGTAATCATTGTTAAGCCCATGAGATAGTAAAGGATTATCTCGCGGGTTGAAGCGTGAAGCGTATCAGGTATAGTGAGACAAATCCACGTTTACACTTGGGGCTCTGTTCGGGGGTAATTCAAAACGAGATTGCCGCGTCGCTTCGCACCTCCTAATGAACTAAGAAAACGCATTCTGCACGATGTTATCTGTAAGAATTATAATAGAATGACGTTAGCGTAATTCAGCCAATATCTTAGTTTATTTTACATGCCTCCTGAGAATCAGGTGAGGTGCTCGAAATGACCCCTTTAGAGTAAATGACACTCTCAACAATGGGGCGGGCCCCGGAAGAGTAAACGGCACTCTCAACAATGGGGCGGGCCCCGTTAGAGTAAACGACACTCTCAACAATGGGGCGGGCGGGGGAAAAAAGCATTTGTTCTTATCTTGCTATTTGCTATAATATCACTATCTTGCTATGTTGTATATCGTATTGCGTATGTCGTATATCGTATTGCGGATAATGGATAGCGTAAAGGGCTGATACAATGCCGTTAACAAAACTACTTGGCAAAGAAAAGTATGAGAGAATCGAGCGTATTTTTCGCAAGCATTTCCAACTGGGCTTAGAGACGAGGAATATCCAGGGCAGAGAAATACAACAGATGTGCAGTGTCGATTGTGTGCCGAGGTTTTGCAGGATTGTTCGAGGCAGCACGGAGGGCCGGGGCAGGTGTGATAAAGAGCGTCGGCGAAGCCTTAAGACAGCGATAGAGACCGGGCAATCTTATATTTCTCTTTGCCATGCGGGGGTAGTGTTAGTTTGTGTGCCGATTATGGATAAGGACAAGGCCTTGGGCGGGATATTTTTCGGCAAGTGCCTTTGGGAGCCCGTAACGCAAATCTTAGTCAAGGATGTCGAGAAACGGTTAAATGGTATTCGTGTGAACAGAAAACAGCTGACGGCGGCGCTGCGCGAGCTGCCGTTTATCCAGGGCCGAAAAATCAACGAGGCGGCGCAGTTCCTGTTTGATTTGCTTTACGAAGTTGCCACGTTCGACCCGCGGGTTATCAGATGGCGCCGTGAGCGTTCGGAACAGCAGTCGCAAATAGGCGAGTTTATCCAGGAAAGAAAAAAACTCGGCACCGAGTGGCACTATCCTCTGGAGAGTGAGCGGGAGCTGATGGGCAAGGTCAAAATCGGCGACAGAACAGGTGCCAAGGAGATTCTGAATTCCATACTCGGGACGATATTATTCAAGACTATCGGAGAGCTGGGGATCCTTAAAGCAAGGCTGCTGGAGCTGCTGAGTATTCTTAGCCGCTCGGCGGTGGAAGGGGGAGTGAATATTGATGTTATGCTCGAAAAGAATCTGACGTACTTAAACAAAGTGATGCAGATTAACAACCAGGAAGATTTGTGTGCATGGATTAGCACGGCGTTGAACGAATTTATCGAATTGGTTTATTCATCTCAGGATGCCAAGAAGGTAAGCCAAATCAGGCCGGCCATAAATTATATCGACGCCAATTACAACAAGCCGATAACCCTTGCCGACGTAGCAAAGGCTTCACATCTGAGCATATCGCGGCTGGCACATATATTCAAAGAGCAGATGGGCATTACTATAATAGATTACCTGACCAGCGTTCGGATAGAGAGGGCGAAACAATTATTGTTAGCGACGGACCAGAACTGCACGGAGATTTGCTTTGAGGTCGGCTATAATAATCAGAGCTATTTTACCCGCACTTTTAAGGGGCTTGTCGGGATGACGCCGTGGCAGTTCAAGGACAGGAATCAGCGAAGAGAAAAGATTTCCGCACCTTTATAAGGAACACTGACTAACACGGACTTGAACACGGACTAATACCAATTACAGTTAAAAAATTGCCGAAAGAATTGCATATAATACTCATAGAGAACCTGGATTCCTGCTCCTTCGACTCTGCTCAGGACAGGCTTCGCAGGAATGACAAACTCAGGCAATTGGCAATCATTAACTAAATTTGGAATAACACGGACTTTTGCTCTTATGCACTTATGTTCTTGACAGTTTGGCTGTTTTTGTCATACTATCGTTGTTTGTTGGTAATGTTAGATTATATTATATCACTGAAGTTTGTGGATTCCTGCTCCTTCGACTTTGCTCAGGACAAGCTTCGCAGGAATGACAAGTCACATAACCAAGCTTGACGCAATAGAAGCACTGAGAATGACAAATTGCTGGAACTGATATTTGTGGCAAAGCAGATTGCTATTTTGGGTTCAACGGGTTCGATAGGCAGAAATGCGCTGCGGGTAATCGATGCTCTTGGGCCGGAGTACCAGGTTTTTGCGCTGAGTGCTCACAGTAATGTTGAGCTTTTGGCTGAGCAGGCCAGGCGCCATAAGCCCGGGTTTGTTGCTGTTACAAACTCCGACTATGCGGAGCAGCTTCGCGAATTTCTGGGCGGTCTGGAAGTCGAGATTTTGGCGGGGCCGGAGGGCTTGACAGAGATTGCGGAACTCGAAGAGGTTGATATCGTCCTGACGGCGGTTGTGGGGGCGGCCGGTCTGCCTGCGGTTCTTGCGGCAGCTAAGTGTGGGAAGCAGCTCGCTATCGCGAACAAAGAGCCGCTTGTTGTTGCAGGCCAGCTGTTAGTGAGCGAGGCAAAGAAAAACGGCGGTACTATTTTGCCGGTGGATAGTGAGCATTCGGCGATTTTTCAGGCTATGCAGCCGGGCACTCGCGAAGAAGTTAATAAAATTATTCTGACCGCTTCGGGTGGGCCGTTTAGAGGAGCTGCCCTTGAGGATATACAAAACGTAACGTTGGAGCAGGCGCTTGCGCATCCTGTTTGGGATATGGGGCCGAAAATCAGCGTTGACTCGGCGACGATGATGAACAAGGCGTTTGAAATTATCGAGGGCCACTGGCTTTTTGATATGCCGGTCGATAAAATAGAGGTGCTGATTCATCCCGAGTCGATAGTTCACTCGCTTGTAGAATTTGTGGACGGCTCGGTGATAGCGCAGCTCGGCGAGCCGGATATGTGTC
>CAZLIO010000548.1:0-3210 GCA_964559025.1 uncultured Pirellulales bacterium
CGTAATACTGGGTGTTGATCTTCGCCCCAAGATTGACCGCTGGCCCCCAGGCATCGGACGCAGTCGGCCGCATTGCCATGTATATATCCATACCACCGTATCCACCCGGCCGGTCTGAGTAGAAAAAGAGAACCCGCTGATCGGCGGAGAGGCTCGGGAAACCCTCCCATGATCCACTGTTGACTCCGCCTGTCACCCGGACCCGTGCACTCCAGTTATCATCTCTTGTTGGGCGTGTGGCCAGCCATAGGTCACCGTCACTGAAGTGTAACGACAGGCCATCGGCTGATATGTTTGGATAGGTCTCCATAGACGAACTGTTGATCGTCGGTCCAAGATTGACCGGGACAGCCCATTCGTCATCTCTGTTTGCTCGCCGTGTGACCCATATGTCGCCACCGCCGTGTCCACCGGAACGTGCCGGGGTGCCCCAGGGGCTGACATCACTGAAGTAGAGTTCCATGCCATCAGCCGAAATGCAGGGCTGGCTTTCACATGCTGAAGTGTTTACATTTGGACCGAGATTCACCGCCGGACCCCAACCGTCTTCCGGCGACTGGCGCCGGCAGACCCAGATGTCCTCTCTGCCATAGCCCCCGGGCCGGCTTACGGACATAAAGTATGCCTCCAATCCGTCGGCGGTCATTGTGAAATCTCCCGAAGTGATCCCGGGCGTATTTATCGGCTCAGGAAGTGGCTCCATATCCCCGAAGGCGAAATCCGCATTCGCAACTTCGATAGCCAGTCCTAATGCCAAAACCAATACGAGTGAAATTGTTTTTTTCATCTTATTCGTCTTTCAAGTCCTTTGGATGTCCTAAAGCTGTACATTGTGCGCGCACGTTTTTCGCCTTAGAAATGTATTTACGAACACTACGCTGCTTGAATGTCATTTGGAATATCTCCTCCAAAATGGTCATCATATGCGAATACTACAATATAACATAACCTCAGTAAATTTCAAGAGAAAAATCCATAAATCACAAGAAATCCTGCGGCTAAATATTGGGAATAGTTAAATTTCACTTGACAAAATAGTGCTCGTTCACTATTAAGGCTGTTTCTTTAGTTTTTGTATTTGGTGCTTTTTAAAGATTGTATGGAGTAATTGAGAATGTTACCTAAGAAGAAGACCAGTAAGTGCAGGACACGTACTCGTCGCAGCCATCATCGTCTAAAGGCTGTGAACTATTCGGTCTGTATCAAATGTGACCAGCCCAAGCTGCCGCACGCAGCGTGTGAAAATTGCGGTTACGTTAACCCGAAAATTACGTTGAAGCTCGGTGAGGAATCCAAATAAAGGCGGCCACAAGATGCGAATAGCAATTGATGCAATGGGAGGTGACAATGCACCGGATGAGATTATCGCCGGTGTGCTGCAATCTATTGAGTCGCTGTCTGAGGACGACGAGCTGATACTCGTCGGTCCCGAGGAGATAATAGAGGCACAATTACCCTCTCTGAAGTCGCGCAAAGGTGCGGTTAGCGTGGTTCATGCTCCAGACATTATTGCTATGGACGAGGTGCCGATAGGGACCCTGCGAAAGAAACCCAAAAGCTCAATCGCTGTTCTTGCGAAATTGGCTAAAAGGGGACAGACTGATGCGGTAATTTCCGCTGGTAATACGGGAGCTTGTGTTGCCGCCTTCCAAATGAGGATGCGGAATCTGTCCGGTGTTAATCGGCCGGGGATAGCGGTTGTATTTCCCACGCCTGGAGGCCCCGTAGTAATATGTGATGTCGGTGCCAATATTGCCTGTAAGCCGATACATCTTTATCAATATGGTGTTATGGCAGGCGTATATTCAAAACATCTGCTTGGGATTGAAAACCCAAGGGTTGGGCTTATGAGCATCGGCGCCGAAGACGCAAAAGGTAATGAGGTCGTAAAAAAGGCGCGGGAGCTGATGAAATCCGATTCGAATATGAACTTCGTCGGGAATATCGAAGGAAGAGATATTTTCGATGGTACTTGTGACGTTGTAACTTGCGAAGGTTTTGTCGGCAATGTGATTCTAAAACTTACCGAGGGTCTTGTGGACGGCCTGTTTAAGGCGATAAAGTACGAGCTTATGGAGGAGAAACTCCGACTTGCTATGAAGTTTAAGCATATAATGAAAAGAATCTATACGAAATACGACTATAATACGTATGGCGGTGCGCCTTTGTTGGGCGTTAACGGCACAGCGCTAATTTGTCACGGCGCAAGCGAAAGTAGGACCATAAGAAATGCGATTTGTGCCTCGAAAAGATTCTACACGGAAAAAATAAATAATAAGATAGTTGAATATCTTTCGGATACTTGCGTAAGGACCACTGATGGATAAGCGGATTAACGGTCAGCCCCCCTCCTATCGTGCAGTCATCACCGGTTATGGCTCATTTGCGCCGGCGAAAACACTAACGAATGAAGAGCTTGCAAAGATGGTGGATACCTCGGACGAATGGATTACCACACGTACCGGCGTCAAGGTTCGACATATCACTACCGACAATGAAAGCACAGCATTTTTGGCCACGGAAGCGGCCAGAAAAGCTTTGGCAGAGACAAACCTTGACGCCGGCGAGGTCGAACTTATTATTGTGGCTACTATTACGCCGGAGATGGTCTTTCCATCGACGGCGTCCTTTGTGCAGCGGGCTTTGAAGGCAAAGAAGGCGTGGGTTTTCGATTTGGCCGCTGCCTGCAGCGGTTTTGTTTATGGTCTGTCTATTGTGCAGCAGTTTATAGAAAGCGGCCGATTTAAAAATGCCCTCGTAATAGGCGCCGAAACTTTAACTAAGATTACCGACTGGACCGACCGGAAAAGCTGTGTCCTCTTTGGAGACGGCGCCGGAGCAGTAGTGCTCGAAAAAAGTGGTGACGGACGCAAGGGTATTTTATACAGCACGATGCATTCCGATGGGAACCGCTGGGAAGCGTTAAATTGCCAGGCGTACGGTTCTCGCAACCCTGTGAGCAGACAGTTGGATGACCCCAAGAAAATCTATATGCAAATCAGTGGCAGAGAAGTCTATCAGCAGGCTATTCGGAGAATTGTTGAAACCGTTAACCACTGCCTGGACCATTGTGATTTGACCCTTGATGATATTACGATGCTCATCTCACACCAGATGAATGCAAGGATTGTTGAGTCTGCGGCAAAGCGGTTAAACCTGCCGGATGAAAAGGTCTTTGTAAATATTCAGGAATTTGGGAATACATCCGCC
>CAZLIO010000549.1:0-3208 GCA_964559025.1 uncultured Pirellulales bacterium
AAGAATAAAAGGAAAGATCAGGTCGTTGTTGGTTTTGCCCTCGAAGACAAAGCCGTCCGCGCCCGCGCAGAAAAGAAGCTGAGAGAAAAGAACCTTGATATGATAATTGCCAATAACTATGCTGCTATCGGTGCTGAGGAGTCAACAGTTCAAATAAAAATAGCTGGGCGCGAATGGTTAAAACTTCCGCAGGCAAGCAAGGCAACAATCGCCAAAAGAATTGTTTCTCTGGTCGGAAGTAATTAAAATCCGGCTCTCCCATTTTGGTTTGTGAGATACTCGAATGTAATAGAGTAGGGGAAATGGAATGTGTTGAATTATCCACTTAAAAAAGGAGATAAGACAATGAACAAAAAGATTAAAACAACTATTCTGTTGTTGCTGTCTTCTTTAATATTTACAGTAGTCGCAGCGGCTGAGCAGCCGGTTTTCCCAATCAAGGTAAGTGAGAATCGACGGTATTTTATAGACCAGAACGGCAATCCCGTCTTCTGGTTAGGCACTACCCAATGGCAAATCTTTCGGGAATATACTCTGGACGAAGTTAGGACGACTCTTGAAAGGGTGAAAGGCAATGGTTTTGTCTTTGTTCAGGCGATGCTCATGGGCGTTGGTGACGGCACTAAGCCCAATGTGTACGGGGAAAAGCCCTGGATTAATAACGATCCCCTCACGCCAAACGAGGCGTATTTCAAAAATGTGGATTCTGTTATCCGGATAGCCCGTGAAAATAACCTGGTCTTTTCGGTGACCCTTTATCATCAACGTTACCGCAAGTATATAACGCTAAAGAATGCCCGGGCGTGGGCGAAGTGGCTGGCTCAGCGGTATAAGGATGTGCCCAATATTGTCTGGTCGATGACACCTGAGGCCAAACAGGAGTTTGTCCCTGTTCTTCGAGAGCTGGCTGCGGGTCTTCACGAAGGAGATGGAGGTTGCCACCTTATTACTTTTAAGCCTGACCCTGCACCATACTCATCAAGCTTCATTCACAATGAAGATTGGCTTGACTTCAATTCAATGCAAACTTGGAATGGTGTTAAGCTGATTTATCCTATGGTAACAAATGATTATAACCTCAAGCCTGTAAAGCCCGTTTTAATGGCCGAAGGTGCATATGAAGCAGGCTCTGAATATGGATTTGATGTAACTCCCCTTTGGATTCGCAGGCAGGCCTATTATTCGTACCTGGCCGGTGCTCATCACACCTACGGCCATAACGACAGTTGGCGGGTTCTGCCTACATGGAAGAAAGCCCTGGATGCGCCGGGTGCTCGTCAAATGGGCGTCCTTAAGAAAATATTTCTGGGCCGAAAAGAGTGGTGGTATCTCGTCCCGGACCAATCGATTTTTGCGAGGGGCGGCCAAACCGGCGGAGATGTGCTGAATTTGGCGGCCCATCATAAAAACGGCGAATGGATTATGATTTATTTAGGCAGCAAAAGCTCTTTCTCCATCAACATGAATAAAATTACCGAGGGAAACAAAGTGAACGCATTTTGGATTGACCCGAAAAACGGCGATTCGGTCCCGATTGGCAGTTTTCCGAATACGGGGGTAAGGTCCTTTTCGACGCCCGATGAATGGGAAGATGCCATATTGATACTGGAAACATCTGGTGGCTAAATCCCACCCCAAACACCTGAACCGATAGCAAAACCTGCATCGAGAGGCTAACATCATATTCGTACTGGTCATAACATTGGCATAACAGTCATAACTTCAGGCTAATATTCGCCCGCTACGGGCTAAAACTATGGATGCTTCGAGACAAACCAATGGAGATAACGGTCAAGGAATTGCCGGCTCCAGTCAATCTGTGTCTTTTATACCGAGGTCGTTTTTTGTAAGGATGGACTCGAATTTGTATCCGGCCTGGGTGATGTTTTCTTCGGCCCCCTGTTTGCGGTCGATTACGCAGACGATATTTTTGACAGTTGCTCCGGCCTCGGTGATAATCTTTGCTGCTTCGAGGACCTGGCCGCCAGTGGTGGCGATGTCCTCAACCAGCAGAACAACGTCGCCCGCTTTCAGGACGCCTTCGACCATTTTGCCGGTTCCGTAGCCCTTTTTACTGTTGCGAATGATGACCCAGTTTTTGCCGGATTCCATCGCGGTAGTTGCCGCCAGGGCCACGCCACCCAATTCGGCACCGGCTATCAGAGTAACATCGTCGGTAATATATTGGGCAAATTCCCGGCCGAGAGCTTTGAGTATGTCCGGGCAAGTCTCGAAAAGATATTTATCAAGGTAATATTTGCTGCGCTTGCCGCTGCGAAGGACAAAGTCGCCTTCCAGATAAGCCGTTTCTTTTATGCGCTTTATTAGTTCTTTTCTCGTCATAATATAAGTTACCTTGGAGACAGATTTCAAAAATAACTATTCTTTACTTATTACAATTGACTAAAACATGCTTGCAGCACCTATTCTTAATGAAACAAAAAAGGTAATACACATCCTGTGATGAACCTGCCGGCATCAGAGCACAAAAAAGCGACGCTTTCCGCGATATCCTGCGGTGATGTTTTGGTACGCTTCTGCCATGCGGGACCATGGTTACACTGTTCAATAGCTTCGGTTAAGCTTTCGATTGCAGGTACAGGCCCGGGAGCAATAATATTGATAGTTACACCATAGCGCCAGGCTTCATCACGCCCCTGAAGCAAAGCGTTTGTTCTGGCGGCCTTACCCACATTGTAAGAGTAAGAAGGTGAGTCATAAGGTGGTAAAAGTGCAATACCAATTATTCTTCCCCACTTGCGCTTATACATTTGAGGCAGTACCAGCGGCATCAAATGGAAGAAAGGTGCAACCTCATGCTGAACATCCTCTATCGCAGCGAATGAGTCAAGCTTGTCAATAGGTTCCGGATGCCAGCCTGCGCCGGGATTAACGAGGCAAATATCAATCTGGCCAAAGTGTTCAATCGTTGCGTTCGCTAAATTTCTACAATCATCGGCTTCAAATACGTCGGCCTCTATAGCAATTGCATTACCGGCACGGCTTTTGATGTGGTTGACTATGGCTTGTGCTTCATCTTTACTTGTACGATAATTTATAACAACTTTTGCGCCTTCCCGAGCCAGTGTTAGCGCAATGCTTCGCCCCATACCATTGCCGGCAGAACCTGTTATTAAAGCTACTTTATCCTTCAGCTTCATCTTATTCTTTAAACTTTCAGTTCCACTTTTTTGTTGAGTTGCCTGCG
>CAZLIO010000550.1:0-3207 GCA_964559025.1 uncultured Pirellulales bacterium
AAATCCCACCGGTTTACTGGTAACTACTCGTGTATCTTCTTTCCAACATGCTTTCATTGGGAATTCGGCTGTTTTGCAGCGGTCCTATGTTCGGTTGACAAGCGATGTTATTCCGTATCCCTGTTTTTCAGTTCATCTGAAGCACCGCTCCCGACGGCAACGGCTGCAGCGACCGGGTCGGTCCCTGGATCCTGAGGGTGCCGTTATGAATGGAGATACGATCAATATTGACGGTTCGCCGGCCGCTGGGGCGGTCGGGATTCGCATGGGCATGGTAGACCATGAATAGTTCGGACCCGTCAGGTGAGCGGGTGATGGAATTGTGACCGGGCCCCGACACTCCGGCGGTCATTCCGGTGACGAGCAGCGGATTGCCGGGATGCTTGGTCCAGGGGCCGAGCGGTGTCGGAGCCTTCGCCCAGCCGATGCCGTAGGCGGGACTGGCGTAATGGTGGGCGGAATAGGTCATGAGATACCCGTCATCCATCCGCATTACAAAAGCGCCTTCGTTGCAGCGGGTATCGCGCTCGCCAACTGGTTCTTCCCAAGGCTGGTCCGGCCGTAGGCACAGCACTGGATCGCCCTCCAGCCGCGACAAATCGGGCACAAGGCGTGCGCCGTAGATCCGCGCCGTGATGACTTCAGACTCGTCCCGCTCGCCCACGCGCGCAAAATAGACATAGGGCGTGTTGTCTGCATCGATAAGCAGGTGTGCATCGATGGTCGACCAGCCGACATCGAACCAGGGCGCATGGAGATCGCGAAAGGGGCCTGCGGGAGAGTCCGCCACGGCCAGGCAGAGGCGAAACGACCGCGGGCCGGGCGGCAGGCCGTCCTTCTGGGCGCTGTAGGCCAGGTAATATCGGCCGCGATACCGGGCGACTTCCTGCGCCCAGAAGCGGGCTTCGCCCCAGGTAGCCGGCCCCTTCCGGTACACGTACTCGAGGGAATCCCACTGCACCAGGTTGGTGGAAGTCCAAGCCTTGAATCCGTCCCCCGCATTGGTGCCATAGAGGTAGTACCGGTCGCCGTCCTGCAGTACAAAGGGATCGCCCATCAGTATTCCGTCGCCCACCGGATTAGTATAGGTGGCCGGCGGCGCCGGGGCACAAGCCGTGACCAGCAGGATGGCGACTGCAATAGAATATAATAGCGCTCTATCAGGTTGTTGAAAAAAGGTCTTACAAACGGGTGGCATAGCACCTGAAAGGGCGTTAGTTAAACTTGTTCGGCCGTGTGGACGGCATGATCCTGTAAACCTTTGAATACCTACCCATCTCATGATTGATTGCCGTCTATGGGCGTTAAGAGACTCAATAATGAAATACATAACTCAAGTTGACTGACTTTTTCAACATACAGAAGTGATTTTACCACCAGGGGAATAACTATTCAAGAGAAGAAAACAGTCAAGGCAGCGCCATGGCGGTCCCTGGGCTGTTGCATGTGGTGCGTGCGCGGCCATGAAAGAACCTCAAGCCAAAAAAGAGTAGTTGATGGTTATCGAACTAAGCTTGTTCCGGAACTCTTATCCCCTCCGGCTTTGATACATTTGTCTTTACTTCCTCATTATGTCCCCCCTCTTGACGAGCGACGGAGTGAAGCAACCGTAACAGGCCGGTTGATTCGGCGCTGCTGCCAACAAAACTGCCACCTGGGGGTAACTTCACGAGACACACTATTATCCGTCAGAAACCTCCTAACAGTCCTTGAACGTAAGAAGCTCAGAAGATAGGATAGGATGGATTTAGTAAGCTGGATTCAAACCGTGTTTGCCCGCATGGGTAAATGGACCCCATGACGAGTCGGGAAAAACTGAATTGCCAAGTCTGAATCCGGTTGTAGATTCCGGCTGATTTGAAATCTTCAAAGCGTAGGAAATAGTAACAAAAATGAAGGAGGTACACCTCATGACTGTGAATTTATCACGAAGAAAACTGATGCAGGCAGTGGGGGCAATTGCGCTGGCCCCTTACATGGCATCAGCGGAACCGGCTATCAAGCGGTGGCCGATTGTCGAAAGTTCGGACACGCCGAAGCTCTGCTTGGGCTTGAGGGATGGAGGACGAGTCCCCAGGGGCAAGGAAGAAGATGGTATCCGGCGGATCAAGCAACTTGGTGTGGACTACGTGTTGAGTGGAGGTTCCCGCATTCCCTGGCAGGAGGCAGACCTGCGCGCCCGTATTGAGCGTCTTAGAACTAAGGGCCTGACCTTGTACAACCTGATGATCGGCGGTTTTCGGAACACTATTTACGGCAGGCCCGGTCGTGACGAGGAGATCGAGAAGGTCATTCAGTCCATACGCGCTGCTGGAAAAGCTGGCCTATCAGTGATTGAATACAATTTCTATGCACACCGGGCAATGGAGGGCTACTACGAGCAGGTCGGAAGAGCCGGCGCGGGGTACACAGCATTCGACTACGACCGCATGAAAGACTTGCTGCCCCTTCCACATGAAGGCGCTCACAGCTTGGAAGAGATGTGGAAGAACATTACCTATTTCCTTGAGGCGGTGGTGCCGGTGGCTGAGGAGTCGAGAGTCCGGCTGGCCTTGCATCCCAACGATCCCCCGGCGCCGATGAGTCGAGGGTCCGGACAGATCATGGGAACAGTAGCTGGCTGGAAGCATCTCATCGAGATCGTCCCGAGCCCGGCGAACGGGATCACATTCGACTGCGGAGTGACAAAAGAAATGGGTAAGGACCCAGTGGAGGTCTGCAGCTACTTCGCCAGCAGGAAACGGATTAACCACGTGCACTTCCGCAATGTGCGTGTGGAAAAGCCTTACGAAAAGTACGCTGAGGTGTTTCCGGACGAGGGCGAAGTCGATATGTTCGGCGTCATGAAGGAATTGGTGCGGCAGAAGTACACCGGAACGATCTATCCTGAACATCCACGGGCGCTGGACTACGACCGGCAGCAGCCAGGCTTTCGCAGGGGCTATCCTGGTGGTGGTGGGTATGCTGGTATCGCGTACAACGTGGCGTATGCAAAGGCCATGTTGCAGGCGGCCTTGGCATCCCGATGATCGCTCGCAGTAGTATCAGCGGCACTTTGGTTATCCGTCACCGAATTGGCTCCTTGTGTTTTTGTCGTGTGGACGTGAGACCGCCATCACGTCAAAGGGCTTCGGCTCCAGTTCTCTCCAATAAACCGCCTCCCGGCTGTCGCGGGTCGTGGGTGGGGTGGTTATTCTTTGGCACCGT
>CAZLIO010000551.1:0-3192 GCA_964559025.1 uncultured Pirellulales bacterium
CGGACGCTGAAAGGTTCATCAATGACGAGACTGCCAATCGTCTCCTCAGCCGACCGATGCGCAGCCCCTGGCGTCTATAGAAGTGAGTGGTGAGTAGAATAAGTGAGCTAAAGTTTGGAGTGCCTAAAGTGCAGTTTTCGTTTAAGGTTGTCGATACTCGTATCGATGCTCGTCCTGGAAACTCGAAGCTCGTTTTTTCAAGTTTCCGGCTTCGAGCTTCGAGTTTCGATACCAGCTTCGACACCGACAAACAAGCTTCTACAACTGAGCAACTTTTCCTGATAACCAATTAGCTAAAGGATTAAGATATGAAAAACAGAAAAACTAAAAATTCAGACATCATAACCCGCCGAGAATTCCTCAAAGGCTCGGCAGTTGCCGCAACAGGCACAATTTTATTAGGGCCGACAATCGTGCCGTCTTCGGTTTTTGGCGCCAACGCACCGAGCAATCGCATAACATTTGGCTGTATCGGCGTCGGGCGTATGGGACTCGGCGATTTGAGGGAAATTCTGGGTTTCAAACAGGCCCGGGTCATCGCTGTATGCGACGTCGATTCTAAAAGGGTAGAATATGCCCGGCAGCTTGTAGAAAAGCATTACAGCACTAAGGGTGGAAATGGTAACTACAAGGGCTGTGCAGCGTACAAGGATTTCAGGGACCTGGTTGCACAAGATGATATTGATGCGGTTTCAATTGCTACGCCCGACCAATGGCATGCGCTGCCTGCTATTGCCGCCGCCAGGGCCGGCAAGGATATTTTTCTGCAAAAGCCGCTGACTCTGACTATCAAAGAAGGACGCGTGCTGAGCGATACGGTTCGCCGTTATGGCCGTATCTTTCAGGTTGGAAGCCAGCAGCGCTCCGATACGAGATTTCGATTTGCCTGCGAGCTGGTTCGCAACGGCCGAATCGGCAAGCTGCATACCGTCAGGGTCGGCTTCGACACAGACCCATCCACAACCCCCCAGCCACTAATGCCGGTCCCTGATTGGTTCGATTATGATATGTGGTTAGGCCCTGCACCCTGGGCCGCTTATACCGAACAGCGCGTCCATCCGCAAGCCGGCTACGGCCGACCGGGCTGGCTGCGAATCCAGGACTATGGCGCCGGTATGATTACAGGCTGGGGCAGCCACCACAACGACATTGCCCAGTGGGGAATGGGGACAGAATACACCGGCCCTGTTGAGGTCGAAGGCCAGGCCGAATATCCCAAGGACGGACTCTGGAACGTGCACGGTGACTTCCGCATCGAGTACACATACGCCAACGGAGTAAAGGTCATTTGTGCCGATAACAAAAAGAACAAACAAGGTATTCTTTTTGAAGGAGCTCAAGGCTGGGTGTATGTCATGCGCGGACAAATCGACGCCGAGCCAAAGTCATTACTGGACTCGACCATCGGCCCGAACGAAACCCATCTCTACAAAAGCAATAACCACAAAGCAAATTTGCTTGATTGTATAAAATCGCGCGCCGAAACTGCGGCTCCCGTCGAAGTCGGCCACCGCTCATGCAGCGTTTGTCTATTAGGTGACATTGCTATGCGGCTCGGCCGAAAATTAAAATGGGACCCCGAACAGGAACGATTCACAAACGATGAGCAGGCTAATCGAATGCTCTCCAGGCCGATGCGCAGCCCCTGGAGTCTATAGAATTGATTATTGATTATTGGTAATAAAAAGCACTAAGCACTAAATCCGAAATCCGAAACAAATTCAAAATTCTAATGTTCGAATTTCAAAACCGACAGCTTTGCTGTCATTCTGAGCGAAGCGAAGAATCTCTTTTTCGTTGGCCAGATCCCTTCGGCAAGCTCAGGGCAGGCTCTTCGGCTTCGCCTCAGGATGACACGTAAGTGTCATTTTGATCATTTGATATTGTTTCGGATTTGAACATTTACCAGAAAAGAGGGTAATATGAATCACTGGATAAGATTCGTTGTAGTTTTACCAATAGTTATTGGCGCCTGTTCTTCGACTCCGGCGGAATTTGGTGCCAACGCACAAACGGGCCCACAAGAGGTAACGGCAAAGCTCGAAAAGAATCATATCGCGATTACCGTCGGCGGAGAATTATTCACCTGCTACAAATACGAGTCGTCTTTGAAGTATCCGTATTTCTGGCCGGTAAACGGGCCGGCATCAGGCAGCTCTGTCACTACCGAAACATCAGAGCCGTATCCACACCATCATTCGCTGTTCTTCGGCTGCGACCGTGTCAACGGCGGCAACTACTGGCAGGAAGGCAATGAGCGCGGCCAGATAGTCTCACAGGGCCCGAAGCTCATCAAGGCATCGGGCAGACGAGTGGTTTTTACCGACACATGCTTTTGGCAGCAGCCGGGCAAGGAACCGGTCATCCGTGACCTGCGGCGAATTACTATCACCGCGCCGAACAAAGACCTACGATTCATTGACTTCGAGATTAGCCTGAAACCGCTGACGGATGTCCGCATTCTCAAGACGAACCACGCTTTGTTTTCGGCCCGTGTTGTACCGGAGCTGAGTGTCAAGTCCGGCGGCACGCTTATCAATGCCGAGGGCAAAACCGGCGAGAAAGACACATTCGGCGTTGCCTCGCCCTGGTGTGACTACTCCGGCGAACGCAGTCCGCCTGGGCGGATTACCGAAGGCATTGCAATTCTGCAGCATCCGGACAATCGCTGGTTCCCGAGCAAATGGTTTACTCGCGATTACGGTTTCTTCTCGCCCACACCAATGTTCTGGCTCAAAGACGACCGCCTCGACCTGCCTAAGGACAGGACGCTTACTTTGCGCTATCGTGTCGTCGTCCACACCGGCGATGTGAAAACGGCTGGAATACAGAAGATATTCAGGCGGTACAAACAGTCCGGCAAACGCGACCAGGCACAAAGATTACACTCGGAGATTGTGCGACGCAGCATTCTGTCAAGACTGCATCGATAGATTGCTGTTTTATTATCACTCGGGATTCGACATTCCTTTATCATTTTAAAAAGGGCCTATACCGAATCAATCAGTATAGACCCCGAATTAACGCAAATCCGATACTCTCTTGTTTGTCATTGCGAGTCCGCCAAAGGCGGACGCGGCAATCTCATACTTTGAGAGCTTAATATCAGCCACGCGCCCATATCTTGCTTCGCAACCCGAGGTTCACAGGATGTCTTGCGGCAGAAGCAATGGGAACCGGCCAAATCTCGGC
>CAZLIO010000552.1:0-3188 GCA_964559025.1 uncultured Pirellulales bacterium
AAAACAGATTTTCTTAAATAATATATGCCTAACCTCAATTTTGCAGGAGCCTTAATGGAGATGTGTGAGAGATGAAAATAGGATTTCATACGGACGCTTTTAATAGCGCGTATTTCAGCTTCGAGGCCTGTCTTCAGTGGGCTCAACGTAACAACGTACATTATATCGAGTGCGGCCTGATTGACGGGGTCAGTTGGATACATGGTCTGGGCTATCAGCCGCACGTGGCCCTTTACGAAGACCCGCTGCTGCTTCGGCGTAAGATGGAGAACTATGGAGTATGTTTCTCACAGGTGGATGCCGCCTATCCACTGTCGGGCAAAGATGGGCCGCTCCGCGGCGTGCCATACGTTATAAAGGCCATCCAGTGGTCGAACCTGATGGGCTGTCCGTGCGTTGATACTACCGATGGCATGCATCAGCCCAAAGGTCTTAGCGACACCGAAGCTATGGACATGATGAAACGCAGCTACGAACAGATTATCGAAGTTGCCGAGGCGCATAAGATTACGGTCAACATCGAGCCGCACGGATACTTCACCACCAAGCCGGATATGATGGAAAAAATGCTGAGCTTCTGCGACAGCCCTTACCTGCGAATGAATATGGATACGGGCAATACCTTTATCGCCGGTCAGGAGCCGGCTGAGTTTCTCGAACGGTTTATGGAGCGTCTCAGCCACGTGCATATCAAGGACGTCTCCAAATCATTGGCTGAGTCGGTTCGGGGCGAACAGACCGGTATCGCCGTCAGCCACTGCTCGCTGGGCCAAGGTGTCAACGCCGAGAACATCCGCCGGTGTCTGGAGCTTTTGCAGGACCACGGCTACAATGGCGTCCTGAGTATGGAGTGCGAAGGGCAGGGCGGACCAATGATAGAGCAGTCGCTGAAATGGATGCGCAATACACTCGCCGAGTTGAATATCCCAATTGAAAACTAAACTGCCGTTACAAAGTTTTTAGATAATCGTACCACCTTGTCATTCCCGCGAAAGCGGGAATCCAGGAATAAAACAGACTGAGGCGAATGCCTCAAACAAATTATTATCTAAAATCGGTTAATCATCGGCTCGGACAATAGAATAATATTAACCGTAACAAGTAGAAGGAGAAACTGTAATGAAAATCGGATTTAATATGTTATTGTGGACCACGCACGTTACCGAAGAGGATTTTCCCCAATTGGAAACGCTCAAGAAAGTCGGCTATGACGGCGTCGAGATTCCTCTTTTCGAGGGCCGGACCGCACACTTTGAAAAGGTCGGTAAAGCGATTAAGGACAACGGCCTTAACTGCACATCTGTAACGGTCATCCCGGACGAGGAGCACAACCCCGTTAGTGCTGACGCCGGTAACCGTGAAGGAGCTGCTGAACACCTCAAGTGGGCGATTGACTGCTCGGCGGCTTTAGATTCGGAGGTTTTATGCGGTCCTTTTTATCAGCCGCTGGGTGTGTTCACAGGCCAGGCACCAACTAAGGAGGAAAAACAGCGGGCCGCCGAGCTGCACCGCAAGGCCGCCGACCTTGCCGCCGAAGCCAACCTTGCTCTGGCTGTGGAATACCTCAACCGCTTCGAATGCTATTTTCTTAACACAATGGCCGACACAGCGGATTACGTTCGGCTTGTTGACCATGACAACTTCGGCATTCTTTATGATACTTTCCACGCCAACATCGAAGAGAAGGATCCTGTCGGCTGTATCGGTCCGCACATCGATATGATTAAGCATGTACACATCAGCGAAAACGACCGCGGCACGCCGGGCAAAGGCCACATTGACTGGCCCGGTACGTTTAAGGCGCTGCGCTCAGGCGGTTACGACAAATGGCTGGTAATTGAGGCCTTCGGACGGGCGCTGCCGGACCTCGCTGCCGCCACACGTGTCTGGCGGGATTTCTTCCCTAATCGCGAGGAGGTTTACACCGAAGGTCTGAAGTTTATTAAAGAACAATGGCAAGCCGCTGGCTAAGTGCCGCGGCATAACTAATTTCTTGTATGGGTTCTCATTCCGCACCAAAGGAGATTTGGCTAAGGACTTTGGTGCTGGAGTATGTTAATGTTATGTATTTGTAAAGGAGGAATGATTATGCGTACGATTTACTTACGACTCGTTTGGGTTACATTGTTTAGTGTTTTTGGGCTTATTGCAAACGCCGCTGTCGCTGAAGAAGCCGGTTTTAAGCCAATCTTCGACGGCAAAACGCTCGACGGCTGGAAAGCACCGGATATGACTTACTGGTCGGTCCAGGACGGTGCAATCACCGCCCGCTCGACACAGCAGAATCCGGTAAAACAGAATCAATTTCTGGTTTGGCAATTTGGCGAGCTGGACGACTTCGAATTGAAACTGAAGTACCGCATCAGTGGAACCCCGGCGGCCAACTCCGGCATTCAGATTCGCAGCCGGGTCGCAGAGGACGGCCACGCTGTCGGCTACCAGGCTGATATCGACCTGGCCGGTCAATATGCCGGCGCGCTTTATGACGAGCAAGGCCGTGGGATGCTGGCAGAGCGGGGGCAAAAAACCATCATTGGCTCCGACGGCAGCAAAACAAGCACATCACTCGGAGATTCGGACAGCTTGTTTGCCATTGTTAAAAAGGACGACTGGAACGACTATCACATCATTGCCCGCGGCGGTCACATCGTTCTTAAGCTCAATGGTAAAGTTACTGCCGAGGTAATTGATAACGACCGAAAACAGCGAGAGCTTTCCGGTGTGCTGGCGTTACAGTTGCACTCGGGACCGCCGATGACGGTGCAGTTCAAGGACATTCAACTTAAGCGATTGAAAATGCAGGAAAGGAAAAAGATAGTTTTGGTAGCCGGCCCGCGCAGCCACGGTTACGGTTCACACGAGCACAACGCCGGCTGCTTACTGCTGGCAAAATCTCTGAACGAGAGTATGCCCGGCGTTTATGCCACGGCGCACCTTAACGGCTGGCCCAGGGACCCGACCGCTTTCGACAATGCCGATGCGATTGCGATTTACTGTGACGGCGGCGGAGGACACGTGGTTATGCGGCACCTTGAGCAGGTTGACGAACTTTCTAAAAAAGGCGTGGGTATAGCAACTATCCACTATGCGGTCGAGGTGCCCAAGGGCAAACCCGGCAATTATATGCTTAACTGGACCGGCGGATACTACGAGACGTACTGGTCCGTCAATCCGCACTGGAAAGCTGA
>CAZLIO010000553.1:0-3188 GCA_964559025.1 uncultured Pirellulales bacterium
AAAAACCTGATTTTCTTAAATAATATATGCCTAACCTCAATTTTGCATAATTCTTCTTGATAGTGACAATAACGAAAACAAGACCATTCTATACCCGAAAATACAAGTATACTGCACACGACATAGATAGCAAGACAGTAAAGACCAGTCTTCGGCATCAATTTTAACTTCAAAAATCTCCTTAGCCAGATGATTTTTCTGTTATTATTCAAAATACTGCAATCCACAAAGTGACCTCAAAATATTTTTGAATCGGGCGGCTTATTACGCTATCATAGGTTGCGATGCGCTCGGCACACCTGTCCTGCTGCGGCAGCGGCCTTCGCCGCGACGAGTTGGAGGCGTGTGTATCCACATCGAATATGAACATATCCGGACCGAGAGTATGGATTAAAAGGAAGGCGAATAATCATGTTAAAACAAACCAGGCGAGAGTTTCTCAAAACCGCCGGTGCTGTCAGCATCGGCGCCTCTCAGGTTTTGGCTCAGACTAAGAAAGGCAATGGCAGCCAAAGCAAAGAAAACGCAGAAGCCAAAGCCCAAGCTAAGATGCCGATGTCCAAAATCCGGGTGGCACAGATAAAGGTTTATCCGGACAAAGGTAGGATAGAAGCAAACCACATAAAACTTATGAAGATATTGGCGAACATTGAGAAAGAGCATGAAGTGGACGCTGTAGTGACACCTGAAGGTTTTCTTGACGGATATGTGGCGACCGAAAATTCGGTCACCAAAGACGATATGGTCAAATATGCAATTGAACCTCTGACTTCGAGGTACACGCAGGTGGTCTCGGACTGGGCAGGACGAAACAAGGCCTGGCTCATTTATGGCTGTGCGAGGAAGGCGGCAAATGGAGTATTTAACACCGCCTTGATATACAATCGCAGAGGTGCTCTGGTGGGAATGTATGATAAGCTCCATCTTCAGAGACATGATAACAAGTATATACCGGGCAAACACCTTAATGTATATGAGTCTGATTTCGGGCTGTTCGGCGTAATGATCTGCGCGGACCGCCGCTGGCCGGAAACAGCACGAACCCTTACCCTTCAGGGTGCCCGCGTAATTTTCAATCCGACATACGGAATGCACGGGGATTTAAATCTCTGCATGATGAGAACGCGCTCTTATGAAAACGGAATTTTCATAGTATTTACCCATCCGGGACAATCGCTCATTACCGGCCCGAACGGAGCTGTTGTTTGCAATAATGAAGACAAAAATCAAACATACACCGTGACTGAAATCGACCTTTCCAAAGCACTGGCGGATAAGAGCGGGCACATTGTTGACCGCCGGCCGGATGTTTACAAATTATAACCGAAACAATCCGTTCGGAACTCTATTGTTGGAAAAACATAGAAAACAATAAAAAGCTGGGTTGACAGAAAAAAGTGTTTTGACTTTTCGCTCTTCATAGGCATATCGGGGCGGTTAAACAAAGGGTTTGAGATTTCGAGCAATAGTGCTATAGTATTATAACATCAGACGGCACGCCGTGGCTCGCTCTCGCCGCGATGCGACTTAACGCATCGAGTCGCAGCGGGTGGCAAAGCCAAGGCGCGACAGGCACGTATGAATATTTGGAAAGGACAGTATATTACAGGAGACAATCGATGAAACGCAGGGAATTTTTGAAGGCATCGGTCGCATTCGGCTCGGCTTTATCCTTGCCGGGTTCACCCCGCCCCTCCGAGGGGCGGAGTTCACGGGTCCTGGGCGCTAATGATGATATTCGCATTGGCGTGATTGGAATCGGTTCGTTCGTCAAGATCGGCGGCAAGGGACGAGGTGATATCCGGGACTTCCGAAAGATCCCGGGCGTCTGTGTTGTGGCTCTATGTGATTGTGATGAAAACCACCTCAGCTATGAAGTGAACCAATTCGGTAAGCGAGGCGAGAAGGTCAAGGCCTACAAGGATTTCCGCGACCTGTTGGATGACAAGGAAATCGATGCCGTCTCTATCACGACGCCGAACCATTGGCATTCACTGATGACGATAATGGCCTGTCAGGCGGGAAAAGATGTGTTCGTGCAAAAGCCCTCCTCGCACAACATCTTTGAGGGTCGCAAGATGGTCGAGGCCATGCGCAAGTACAATCGCGTGGTACAAGCCGTTCATGGGCCTCGAAACAGCGGCGCGATTGAGGAATCACTCGAATATATCTGGGCCGGTAATCTCGGGAAAATCAAGTGTGTGTACGGGATTAACTACAAGCCGAGGTTGAGCATCGGCAAGGTTAATGGTCCCCAATCCGTACCCGAGTCGTGCGATTACGATCTCTGGTGCGGCCCGGCCCCTAAGAAACCACTAATGCGCAAGCACCTGCACTACGACTGGCATTGGGACTGGGACACCGGTGACGGCGACCTTGGGAATATGGGCATTCATGCGATGGACGGTTGCCGCTGGGCTTTGCGGCAGAATGCGCTGCCGAAGCGCGTGCTCAGCATTGGGGAACGTCTGGGCTATGATGACGATGGCCGGACCCCCAATACCATGATATCCCTGTTGGATTACGAACCGGCCCCTATCATTTTCGAAGTCCGCGGCCTGCCCCGGAATAAATCGTTCCGACAATCGGATTGGGTCAAGAATGGACGGCTGAGTATGGACAACTTCCGCGGGGTACGAACAGGATTTATAGTACAATGCGAAGATGGTTACGTAACAGACGGCGCAGCTTTCGACAATCGCGGAAGGCCAATCAAGGAATTCACCCGCAAACGACCCGATTGCAAAGAGAACTTTATCAGCGTCGTTCGCAGCCGTAAAACCAGCGAGCTCCTGACGGATGCTTTAGAGGGACATCTCTCCTGCGGGCTGGTTCACATGGCGAACATCTCGTACCAGGTGGGAAAGCACAAAACCAATAACGAAATCCGACAGGTCATTCGAAGCGAGACGGAACTCTCCGAGTCGTATGATCGCCTGATTGACCATCTCTTAGCCAACCGATTTGACATCAACCAGGAATTGCTCGCCCTGGGTTCGATGCTGATTATGGACCCCGATAAAGAGAGATTCATCGGCCCAATGAGCAAAGAAGCGAACCGGTTGATTTCACGAGAATACCGTAAGCCATTCGTCGTATCTGATAACGTGTGATAGTGGAGGGTGGAACCTCAACTAATTGGATTGATTCTGCTGGGACATTTTCCGCTTAAGCCAATTATCTATGGG
>CAZLIO010000554.1:0-3188 GCA_964559025.1 uncultured Pirellulales bacterium
GCTCTTCCATCCCGGGGCTGCCGAGCAGCTCCGCCGGATTAGCAGGCAACGGCCCACCATCGATTACGTCAAGGCCCTCTATACCACCGGGCCTTATAGCTTCTTTGGGACCGCACTGGTTCATCAGCACACTGCTCAATCCAAAATCAAAACTCTCGACTTCAAGTTTTTCTTCGAGCTCATCGGTCTGTATTTTTGGAAATAGTCTTTTGAAATTAGGCAGTCTGAAATTGGCATCTATCAGCAGGACTTTTTTGTCCGCGGCAACAAAAGTGGTAGCAAGATTAACCGCCACTGAAGTCTTGCCGTCCCCTGCCATACCGCTGCTGACAAGCAAAGTCTTCAAAGACTCCGCCGTGCCGGAGAGCTTCAAGTTCGCCCGACATCGCCTGTAGGACTCGCTTATAACAGAGTAAGGAGCCAGCCGAACGACAGACTTAAGCTCAATGCGCCGAACCTGACTATCTTCAGATGCATCGGGGATAACACCCAACAGGGGAATACGCAAATATTTGGCAACATCGCTCGGTGTCCGCACCAGGTCGTTAGTCATCTCAACAAGGAAGGCAAGCCCCACACCGAGCATAAAGCCCAACATCGTTCCGCCCGGGAACCAAAGGTACCACTGGCGGGAGAACACCATTTCCAGCGGTATCGGAGCAAGTCCAACAGCCTGCACTTTAGGTGTCTCCGGGGAATCATGCACCATTTTCAATTTTTCAACCTGCTCTTTGATTGAGTCAAGCATTGCGACTCGCTCATCTCTTATCTTCAGCCGCTGTTCATACTGGACACGGGCTTTATCAAGCTCTTCTTTCTTTGCTTCGGCTTCCTCTCGCAGCTGTTCCAGCTGCTCGAACCTTTCCTGCAAAACATGCAAGCCGTCGCGCGCATTTTCGAGATTCGCCCTGCGGGTCTGTTCCGCAATTTCAGCTTTCCTGAGCTCTCTTCTTTTCCTGATTTCGCTTATCTGCTCCCTTATTCGACGCACATCTCTGTGATTTTCACCAAACCTTGTGAGTCTGCCCGACAGCTGGGCCTCCTGAAAGACAAGCTGCTGAGCAAGTGTAACCATAACCGGGTCTCTCTCTATCGCATATTCAATCTGCTCAGTAATAGGCCCTGTCGCCAAATCTTTAAGATTTGCTATGTCGGCGGTAAGCTGCCTTATAGCTAATCCAAGGCTGTCCTTCTCAAGCTCCAAATTATTCAACTTTAGAGTGATTGTGTGCTGGAAATTACGCCCCACAGGCATAGCAAGGTCAGTTATGCCCCATCTCTCGCGGACATCATCCAGGCCTTTGTCAGCATCATTCAACTCTGTTTGAACTCGGCGCTGCCGCTCTTCAAGCATTACCAGCTCGGCATTTACCTTTCCTCTCTCTACAGTTCCCTGCCTTGAAATAAACAAACGCACCATTTCGTTAACTATGTCCGCTGCTTCTCTGGCGTCACGGCAGGTCATCGAGACCTCAACAAACTCAGCATCTCTGTGGGCATAGGCACTAAAATACCTGTCCAAATACCTAACGGCTTTTCTTATGCTCCCGTCTCTGCGCTCAAACCACCTGGTCTTTTTAACTACGTCGCTCTCAAGCAAGTCCTGCAGAGTACGCTGCTGTTTTATGAGATTAGCTATTGACTGGCGATAACCGTATAGAATATCCTTCGGCGTCTGAGGTGCAGTGATGTCCATAGGGTCTGTTTCTACCGGTGGAAGGACTTGAATATAGGTTGTGGCGGTATATCTTGGAAGATATTTCTGCAAAAGATACCAGCCGGCGCCGCCGGCCGTCACCCCCAATATAATCAGAAAAATTATCAGAAATATGTGCCTGCGCAATATCCCCAGGGCCTCTCTCGGCGTCATCGAGGAAGTCGCCGGGAGCCTTGGCCCAGCCGGCCCTGTTATCCTATTGGATGGGTTCCCGCCTTGCGGGGTCCCTGCTATTGGTCTTTCTTCGGCCATCCTGTTCTCTACCCGGAATAAACCAATAAAGCAATTGCTATAGTGAGTAGTGAGTGGAATAAGTGAACTAAAGTGACAGCTTTGCTATCACTTTAGCTCACTTTAGACACTTTAGTTTCGTTCACTTTAGGCATTTCAGCTCACTTTAGCTCACTTTAGGCACTTTAGGCACTTTAGCTCACTTTAGGCACTTTAGCTCACTTTAGGCACTTTCCTGATAACCAATCACGTAAGGCATCAAGGCGAAAGCCGTTCAATAGCCTTGTTGATTCGCTGCTCAGCTTCCTGTGACAACCTGTCTGCCCCTATTTCCAACGCCTGTTTATAAGCAGCGAGTGCCTCATCTTTTGCACCGAGTTTTTCTTTTATCATTCCTTTATGCTCGTACACCTCCGAAGGTACGAGAATATCATTCTGCTGATATTGCTGCAACGCGGCTGCCACAAACTCGGCGGCCTGCGAATTCTCACCTTGTTTATGCAGCACATAAGCATAAGTATCCAGGAAGCCGGGGTTATTCGGCTGTGTGCCAAGTGCGCGCTTGGCGTACAGGAGAGCTTCCGGGAGCCTTTCATTATTTTCAGCAAGCAAATACGCTAAATTGTTCAGAATACTGGTATTATTCGGCATTTTGGTCAGCAAACTTTTGTAATCTGTAATAGCGGTTCTGAGATAATTTTTATCGGAACTTTTCTTGTAGGCGAGGATTAAAATATCAGCTTTTTTCATCGTGTAATTAGCCCTGCCTTGACTGTCCGGCTCAGTCAGCTCGATACATTTGTCAATATAACCTATTGCCTTGTCGTACTCGTTGTTAAGCTTCGCCAAATTAAACATAGCAAAATTAGCCGCAAGTGAATTCGGGTTGGTTTCGAGCTTCTGCCTGCAATACTTCAAAACCTCATCAGGTCCAAGCATCAAGAACATTCTCAGCAGAACCTCAGAAGCAAACGTCTCATTTTCCCCCGCTTTATCAACAGCTCTTCGACAATATTCTACAGCGGTTGTTCTATCGCCGAGCTTCAACTTCGCCTGAGCCATTCGCAAATACGCTATGGACGCAATACTGCTATCAACATATTTACTGCTCTCTTCAAAGACCTGGTCCAGTTTCTGAGGATTCCAATTTGCTGTGTCTGGTTCCCCTGCCCCCAAAAGAAGTGCCTTCAAATACCCATCGAACGCTGTAACGTACAGCACATCCTGTACTTCGTTTCTT
>CAZLIO010000555.1:0-3179 GCA_964559025.1 uncultured Pirellulales bacterium
AATAGAAAGTATAAGTGAGTAGTGAGTAGTGAGTTAACCAATTAACCACTCACCAATTAGCCTCTCACCAATTAACCTCTTGGTTTTACCCGTTTTTGATATAGAGGTTTTATTTCAAGCCCGCCCATCGGATGAGCGGGGTCAACTGTCTGCACCTGTGATTGTGCAGGCACAGCTGTTCAAAGTTCAAATCTTATTGAATTCCTACGCTCGCACCTGCGGTTACGCGAGTGCAGGCGGGAAATTAATTCTGTGGAATCGTATCCCTGCATCCCGCTTTTGCGGGCGTGAGCTTTGCGGGGACGACAGTAGTGAGTAGTGATGTGGCGAGTTGACTACTAACCAATTAACAACTCACCAATTAACCAACTAAGTGGAAAAGGAGTAATGATGGCTAAAGCGGTAAAGAGCAAAACCAAAAAACGCAAGAAAACAAAGAAAAAGGCCGTTGCCCCCACAGAAAACGCGGGTACAGGTGCAAAAGAACAACCAGCCACCGAACAGCAAGAGCAAACACTCGTCTCGGAGAAGGCCGAGGCCGTAGCAGGACAGGCTGAGGATAACTTAGCTGACACTGCAGTCCAAGAGGCTGCTGCTGTCGAGACCACCCCCTCCGAGGGGCGGGTCGAGACCGAGGATGAAGCCCTGAGAGCCAAACAAGCTGAGGAAGAAGCCCTGAGAGCCAAACAAGCTGAGGAAGAAGCTCTGAGAGCCAAACAAGCAGAGGAAGAATCCACCCATGCCAAATACGAGCGGATTAAGAAAGGCGACTTGTATTTGACGGATTTACAGAAACTCAACGTTGCCGAGCTGCACGATATTGCAAAAAATGAAAATATTACAGAATACAGCGCTCTCAAAAAGCAGGACTTGATTTTCAGGATTCTAAAGGAGCGTATTCGCCAGAACGGGCTGATGTACGGTGAAGGTGTATTGGAAGTTCTGCCGGATGGTTATGGATTTCTGCGGAATACCGATTACAACTACTTGTCATCGTCGGACGACATCTATGTTTCACCGTCTCAAATCAGGCGATTTGGCCTGCGGACAGGAAACATTGTTTCGGGTCAAATCAGACCACCGAAGGATTCGGAGAAGTATTTTGCTCTTCTGCGCGTTGAAGCGATTAACTTTGAGAACCCCGACAACCTTGCGGAAAAAGTAGTATTCAGCGATTTGACGCCACTGCATCCGGATGAGCGTTTCATACTTGAGACTTCGCCGGAAGAGCTAAATATGCGGATAATTGATTTGGTCACGCCGGTCGGTAAGGGTCAGCGTGGCCTTATAGTTGCTCCGCCGCGTACCGGCAAGACGATTCTGCTGCAAAAAATTGCAAATTCCATCACTACAAATCATCCCGACGTGAAACTGATAGTGTTGCTGATTGACGAACGGCCCGAAGAAGTTACGGAGATGGAGCGGAAAACCGCTGATGATGTTGAGGTTATCAGCTCGACTTTCGACGAGCCGGCCTCACGCCATTGTCAGGTAGCCGAGGTCGTGATAGAAAAGGCAAAGCGACTCATCGAGTACGGCGTAGATGTAGTAATCCTGCTGGATTCGATTACCCGCCTTGCCCGTGCGTATAATACCGAGATGCCGCACTCAGGCAGGATTTTGACCGGCGGTGTCGATGCCGGCGCAATGCAGATGCCTAAGAAATTTTTCGGCGCGGCAAGAAATATCGAAGAAGGTGGTTCGCTGACTATTTTCGCAACTGCTTTAATCGACACCGGCTCAAAAATGGACGAAGTAATCTTCGAAGAGTTCAAAGCGACCGGAAATATGGAATTGCACCTTGACAGGCGTCTGGTTGACAGAAGGACCTGGCCGGCTATAGACATCAGCCGAAGCGGAACCAGACGGGAAGAGCTGCTGCTCGACCCGAAAGAGCTACAGCTCGTGTATCGATTGCGAAGAGTACTGAGCGAATTGAATCCGGTCGAAGCAGTCGAACTGCTCAAAAGCAGACTTAGCAAGACACGAACCAACGCAGAGTTCCTGATGACAATGAACCTCGATTAGACTCCAATAAAAGCACAAAATCACCTATCATAAAAGCAGGCGGAAATGCCTGATTTGTGCTTAATTGTTCGCTTTACATTGTTGCTTGCTTTTATTAGGATAATATTCCGGCTACTGCATTGCGCCGGAATTTTTTATAGGCGATTATCGAAACCGGATAAGTTATGGGCGAACAACTCTCGAAAGTTTATGAATCTAAGACGATAGAGCAGCAGGCCAATGAAATATGGTCTGCGCATTCGTATTTTCACGCCGAGCCGTTAGGTAACGGTAAAGACGAGAAGGCCTATACCATTGTAATCCCGCCGCCTAATGTTACTGCACCGCTGCATCTTGGTCACGCATTGAATAATACATTGCAGGACGTCCTGATTCGATTCCGACGGATGCAAAATTACAACACGCTCTGGATGCCGGGTACCGACCACGCAGGTATAGCTACACAGACCGTCGTTGAGAAACGAATCCTCTCGGAAGAAGGAAAACGGCGTACCGATTTCGAGCGCCAGGACTTTGTTGGGCGTGTGCAGGCCTGGAAAGACGAATACGAGGCCCGCATTATCGAGCAATTGAAAGCGATGGGTTGCTCCTGTGACTGGGAGCGGACGCGCTTTACCATGGACCAAGTGTGCGCCAAAGCCGTTCGGGCTGCGTTTTTCAAACTCTTCAAAGACGGGCTGATCTATCGAGGAAAAAGACTGGTCAACTGGGACCCGGCTACGCAAACAGTATTGGCCGACGATGAGGTCGAGCATGAGCTTGTGCAGGGACATTTCTGGTATATGAGGTATCCACTTGTCGAACCGGTTGATATTGAGGGAGAACAGATTGAATATGTTACTGTCGCCACGACCCGGCCGGAGACAATGCTTGGCGACACCGCCGTTGCGATGAACCCGGCGGATAAGCGTGCCAAATACCTGCTTGGTAAAAAAGTTCGCCTTCCGATTGTAGGCCGCATTATCCCCATCATCGCCTATGAGCATGTTGTGCTGCCCGATGCCGACAGCGACGATGAAAAGGCGAGATTTTCTACCGGCTTTCTGAAAGTTACACCGGCCCACGACCCGGACGACTGGGAGATTTGCCAGAGACACAACCTGGAAGTCATCAATGTAATGGCGCCGGATGGCTCGATAAGCGATAAGTAC
>CAZLIO010000556.1:0-3160 GCA_964559025.1 uncultured Pirellulales bacterium
CGAACAACCGGCACCGCCATGTCTCGCACCTGTTCGGGCTGCATCCGGGCAAAGAAATTACACGTTGCGGCACACCCGAACTTTTCGCGGCGGCCCGCAAGTCACTGGAACTTCGCGGTGACGGCGGTACTGGCTGGTCGATGGCCTGGAAGGTCAATTTCCGGGCGCGGTTCGAGGACGGCGACCACGCATACAAGATGCTCAGCTCCCTGCTGAGTCCGCAGCGGATGTATCCGAATATGTTCGACGCCCATCCGCCTTTCCAGATAGACGGCAACTTCGGCGGTACTGCCGGTATCGCAGAGATGCTCCTGCAAAGTCACACCGGCGAGCTGCACCTGCTGCCTGCTCTGCCCTCCGTATGGCAAAGCGGATACGTCAAAGGCCTGCGGGCACGCGGCGGATTCGAGGTGGACATCATCTGGAAAAATAACAGGCTTGTCACCGCTAACATACGTTCGCTGCTGGGCAGTAAGTGCAAAATCCGCACCAATGTGCCGGTCTGGATAACATCCAACGGCAGACCAATCAAAACCACAAAACCTGAGGAAAACGTTATTGAACTCAATACGAAGACCAGGCAAACATACCTGATTTTGACTAACTGAAAAATGTTGTGAGGGAAAAATGAAAAACTTAAAAGCAGCGATCGCCTCAACATTACTTTTTGGAGGCACCTTTATTGCGGCCTGCTCGATGGTCGGCATCCAGGCAGGCAAGCTTAGCGATGAAAAATGGAGCAGCCTGAAATTATGGTACAACAAATCCGCTCAACAGTGGACAGAGGCATTACCTGTCGGAAACGGACGGCTTGGAGCGATGGTTTTTGGCGGAGCGGAAAACGAGCAAGTTCAGCTTAATGAAGATACCATTTGGGCAGGTAATCCTATTGACCGGGACCGAGTAGGTGCTTACAAACATTTAGCCGAGGCCCGGAATTTAATATTCGAAGGAAAATACATCGAGGCCCAGCGGATAATGCAGCGGGAGTTTATGGGCCCACGGATTATTCGCAGCTACCAAACGCTCGGAGATTTGAGGCTTCGATGTAAGACCGGCCGGCCCGTCACCGACTACCGCCGCCTGCTCGACCTCGACACGGCGATTGCCTCTGTTACCTATCGTGCCGACGACGCCGCCTTTACCCGCGAGGTCTTTGCCAGTCCTGTGGACCAGTGCATTGTCGTTCGCCTTTCGTGCGATAAAGCCGGGCAGATTACATTCGATGCGAATCTCTCCCGACCTGAGGATTTTACCGTCGAAACAATCGCGCCGGACCGTATCGTAATGAAAGGCCAGGCTACACAGGAGGGTGAGCATAAGGGCGTTAATTACGAAACCCATCTGCGGATTATTCCTCAGGGCGGCAGTTTAACTGTAACCAACGATGGCCTGCGACTGGAAAAGGCCGACACGGCAACGCTGCTAATAGTCGCTGCCACGAATTATCGCGGCGACAATCCGAAAGCTCTATGTGAAACGCAAATGGCTTCGGCCGCAAAGAAAAAATATTCCGAGCTTCGACGAGCTCACGTGGCTGAGCACAGGCGTCTGTTCCGAAGGGTGGCACTGAATCTGGGTGTTACGGATGAGGCGAACAAGCCGACGAATGAGCGCCTGGCAGCAATGAAGGCCGGCGCCGACGACCCGCAATTGTGCGCCCTTTATTTCCAGTTCGGACGTTATCTTTTAATCAGCAGCTCCCGGCCCGGTTGTATGCCGGCCAACCTCCAGGGCATCTGGAACAATCACATCAAAGCACCCTGGAACAGTGATTACCATATCAATATCAACGTCCAGATGAACTATTGGCCGGCGGAGGTATGCAACCTGTCCGAATGTCACGAGCCGTTCTTCGACCTTGTGAGCAACCTGCGACCACGAGGCCGAAAGACAGCGAGAGACGTTTACGGCTGTCGCGGATTCGTCGCACATCACACTACCGATACGCAGTGGTGGACCAGCCCCATCGGGAATGTGGGATACGGAATGTGGCCCACCGGCGCTGCGTGGTGCAGCCGGCACCTGTGGGAACACTACTTGTTCGGCGGCGACCGTGAATTTCTGGCAAAACGGGCCTATCCTATTATGAAAGAAGCGGCCGAGTTTTTCCTCGATTACCTCGTCGAGGACCCGAAAACAGGAAAGCTGGTTTCCGGCCCGTCGATTTCACCCGAAAACCGGTTTCGTACACCGGACGGCAAGAACTCCAATCTTACAATGGGCCCTGCTATGGATCAGCAGATTATCTACGACCTGTTCACCAATTGCATCGAGGCAGCCGAGGTCCTCGGAATCGAGGATGATTTCACGAAGCAGGTAAAGGCCTTTCGCCGGAATTTAGCAGGGCCAAAGATAGGCTCTGACGGTCGATTGTTGGAATGGAATGAAGAGCTGGAGGAACCGGAGCCGGGCCATCGGCACGTATCACATTTATTTGCCCTGCACCCCGGCAGACAGATTAGCCCAACCGGTACGCCGAAACTGGCGGCAGCGGCCCGTAAGTCATTAGAGTATCGGCTGTCGCACGGCGGCGGTCATACCGGCTGGAGCAGAGCGTGGATAATCAACTTCTGGGCCCGTCTGCTTCACGGCGATACAGCCGGCGAAAATGTGCTGGCACTGCTGCGAAAGTCAACGCTGCCAAATTTGCTCGACACTCATCCGCCGTTCCAGATTGACGGCAACTTCGGCGGTACTGCGGGCATCGCCGAGATGCTGCTGCAAAGCCACGCCGGCGAAATCCATTTACTTCCCGCTTTGCCGAAGGCCTGGCCAAATGGCTACGTCAAGGGCCTGCGAGCACGCGGCGGCTTCGAGGTGGACATCACCTGGAAGGACGGAAAACTGACCAAAAGCATAATCCGTTCCAGGCTTGGCAATAAATGTAGAATCCGCTCGGCCACGCCGTTCGAGCTGGGCTGGTTCGGGCCAAAAGTTAAAACTGTCCAGCAGTCAGTTATTGAGTTCGAGACGGAAATCAACGGAACTTATACAATCTCAGCTAAATAATAAGGACATTCGAACCGGCAAGATAGGTAAAATATCAGGTGCAAATCCCCCGCTACTCGCCTTCGTGGGGATGACCAAAAAAACTGGATTTTTGGTCATTTTTTTGTTGACTATTGTTTGAAAAATGTTAAAATACCCGCATGTTAGC
>CAZLIO010000557.1:0-3160 GCA_964559025.1 uncultured Pirellulales bacterium
AAAAACGTTTTTTTTCTTTTCAAAGTATGCCTAACCTCAATTTTGCAGAACTCATTAAAACATCCGAACGAACTATTTTGTGTTTTGTTTTTTTTGCCCGTAATAAGCATCCTTGCCGTGTTTTCTGAGGTAGTGCTTATCAAGAAGGGCTTTGCTAATCGGTCTTTGTTCCGGATTTATAGTAATAGTACCAAGGGCCATTGCTGCCGTCTGCTCCAATACAACCATAGATTCGACAGCCGCTGCGGCATTGCTGCCCCAGGTGAAAGGGGCATGGTTGGCAACAAGCACAGCCGGCATTTTCATTGGGTCTATACCGGCAAATCTCCTGACTATACACTTGCCCGTGTTTAGCTCATAATCGCTTCGTATTTCATCCTCAGTCATCACTTCCGTGACAGGTATGGAGCCGTAGAAATAATCTGCGCTGGTAGTACCGAAGCAGGGAATTTCCCGACAGGCCTGTGCCCACATAGTTGCATTGGGCGGATGAGCGTGGCATATACCACCGATAGCTTTTAAGTTTCTGTAAAGTTCAAGATGTGTCGGCGTATCCGACGAGGGATTGAGAGTACCTTCGATAATGTTACCATCCAGATCAACTAATACCATTTTGTCGGGCGTAAGCTCATCGTACATAATACCGCTGGGTTTGATGGCTATCACACCGTTTGAACGGTCTATTCCGCTGACATTGCCCCAGCTGTAAATCACGAGCCTCTGCTTTTGCAATTCAACATTTGCATCATAGACAGCTTTTCTTAATTCTTCGTACACAATAGATCCTCGTAAGAATCCGCTTAAATAGTGAATAGCGAATTAGCTGCTCAACACTCACCAATTAACCACTCACCAATTAACTACTCACCAATCACACGCTGTCTTTAATATCTAAAAGCTCTTTCATAACGTTGGCCAATTTGCCGGACCAATCCGATAAGCCAAAGGCATCGTGCAATTGTTTATAAAGGGCATACAACTTTTGATAGAGACTGTGATTTTCCGGCGCAGGTCGATATGTGACATCTTTAATTCCACACATAGCGGCCTGGGCATCGGCGAAATTATCGTAGCCGTCGGCCTTTTTACCCGCTACCACCGCACCGGCGATACAGGCACCCAGCGCACAGCTCTGGGCGGAACGTGATATCTTCATTTCCCTTCCGGTGACATCAGCGTAAATCTGCATAAGCAATGGATTCTTTTCAGCGATTCCGCCGCAGTTTATAATTTCTGAAACTTTAACGCCGTATTCCTCAAATCTATTGATAATGGTAAGCGCCCCGAAAGCGGTCGCCTCTATCAGCGCCCTGTAAATCTCTTCGGGCCTTGTGTGTAACGTCTGCCCTACCAGTAATCCGGTCAATCTCTGGTCAACGAGTATTGTCCTGTTGCCGTTGTTCCAGTCCAGTGCCAGCAGGCCGGACTGGCCCGGCTTGAGCTTTGCCGCCCTTTCGGTAAGAGCTTCATGAGAGCCCGCCGATTTGCCGCCGGCCTGGATGTAATTGACGAACCAGTTAAAGATGTCACCGACCGCTGATTGACCGGCCTCCAGACCAAAGTAACCCGGCAGGATGGAACCGTCAACTATGCCGCAAATTCCGGGTATGTCAGCCAGCTCCCGGCCCGACTCGGACACTAACATATCACAGGTACTGGTGCCGATTATTTTTATCAGTTTACCAGGAGCGATACCGGAGCCAACGGCACCCAGGTGAGCATCGAACGCCCCCACTGCTACCGGGATACCGCCAGGCAATCCGAGCTTCTGCGCCCATTGTTCTGTAAGAGTTCCTGCCTGCGTTTCTATAGTATAGCTTTTGTTGTAAAGACGGTCACGAAGTTCACCGAGCTTAGGATCGAGCTTTGAAAGAAAGTCTTTAGCGGGCAATCCCCCCCACTGCTCACTGAACAAAGCTTTATGGCCGGCAGCGCAGCGGCTCCGTTTAATCATATCCGGCTGTGTAATGCCCGTTAAAACCGCCGGTATATAATCGCAGCATTCGACCCAGCTATACGCTGCTTCAAAAACTGTCGGGTCAGTTCGCAAACAATGAAGAACTTTGCCAAAAAACCATTCCGATGAATATGTCCCGCCGCACTTGGCGAGGTATTCGGGATGTTCTTTTTGAGCTAATTCGGTTATCTCGGCTGCCTCAGCGTAGCCGGTATGGTCTTTCCACAGCCACGCACAAGCGTTTGGATTATCCTTAAATTCATCCGACATGCTCAAAGGCGTGCCGTTTTCATCCACGGGGATTGGTGTCGAGCCGGTCGTGTCGATACCGATGCCTATAATCCGGTTGGTGTTAAAATCTTTATCGGCTTTCTTGGCTTCGGCAATTGCCGCTTTAATAGTAACCTCAATACCCTCTAAGTAATCAGCAGGATTCTGCCTTGCCAGATTATGGTCAGCCGAATCAAGAATAATACCGGCTTCGCCCGTTTCATATTCATATACTGCCGTCCCTGATTCATTGCCGTTACTAACATCAACTAACAGGGACCTCACGGAGTTGGTCCCGAAATCCAGTCCGATTGTATATGCCATAATTTAACCTCTAAATTGATAATTATTCCCGCTGTGGATAGTAAGCACTTTTGGATTAACTGTCAAGTGTTCAATCTGCTTTTGAAAAACTCCGAATTTTACGAAATAATTCAATCGGCTGTCTGCAATAAATGGCCCATAACAAACGTCTATCAGGACAAAAAGAGAATGCTAAATAATACAAAGGAATAGAGCAATGAAAGATAATCGTTACTTAAAACCAGCATGGACACATAACGGCTCCGTGAAAACAGACCTTCCCTTAACGGTAATCGGAAAAAAACGGAGAAAACTAATAGATGCCTTGGGCGCAGGCCAGCTCTTTTGTGTCGGAAAAGTTTACATACGGACCCACAACGGCTCAGTAAGGATAAGGTGACAGTTTGAGTTCACTAACGTCAACTTAATTTGCCATTCCCATTTAACACTTTCTGAAAACACTTTTCCGCCTTTTGATTCCACCAAAATATCAAAATCTTCTTTTAAGGGCAATACCCAAACCATAAAATTTTTTCTTATAAGAGGCAGTCATCGGCGTGCACATGATGTGAAAGAGAGCCCCTTTATATACTATGTAAAAGACTCCTGCAAAATTGAGGTTAGGCATAT
>CAZLIO010000558.1:0-1625 GCA_964559025.1 uncultured Pirellulales bacterium
GGATTTCGAGTTTCGGATTTACCATAAGTGTTTCGTGCTTCGGATTTCAAATTTTCTGAACGTCTATCTTTTCAAGGACTTCGGTTTTCCCAAACGATACAAGAGGGTTGTAGTCATTTATCTGCCAATCGAATCGGCAGACAGAGTTATACTCGCAATAGCTGCAGGGTGATTTTCCGCTCAAACGATACGGCCTGACGTCAATTTCACCGGAGAGAATTTCCTGAACCAGCTTAAGTATCTTTTGTTCTGTAAACCGAAGCACTTTCTCAAAATCGTCCGGCCTTAGCGCCGCACTTATGCCGTAGTTTCCATACTGTTCGTCCCTGGAGGTAATACGAAAGCTGTAAAATTTGCTCCAACCGGAACTTGCTGCGCTGTCTAATAGCTGGAAAAATCTCCCGTTGAATATCCCCTTTGCTTTATAATTGAAAGTGTCCGTTTTCTTCGATATTTCATCGAGAGTCGCTCTTTGGGGACCCACTTCGACCGGCATATAAAATGCACCCGCCGCGTTTTTTGTTTTTGAGCCGGATGTATTACGAACAGCCAACATATAGAGCGGCAGCTGCATATCCAGGCCGTAGTAAAATTTTGACCAGCTAAACGACATATCTCTACGCTTATAATCAAAAACAATGGCAACTCTCATGTTGTCAATATCTGTAATATCAAGCCGGTCGATTTTGCCATTCAATGACAGCAGGCGGTTATCCGACAGGGCAAGCTCATATTGGCCGAGTGTATCAGGAGATTCCTCCCCTTCGGCTTCCCCTTCGGCTTTGCTCAGGGCTTCGGCTTCGTTCAGGGCTAAAGGCTTTTTGAGCTCGGAATGACGGAGCCGGCCAAATGTAACTTCCGAGAAGCTCGGCCTGAAACTTCCCGCCCGTACCATTTGCCCAATCGCCAAAACACAATCTCCAAGAACCTCAGCGGCGGCACTTATAATATAGGCATTGTGAGGTGAATGGCGCCTGAAGTTTGATATAAAGGAGCTGGTCTGAATAACCTGCTCTATTTGCTCGCTGAGAATCTTCAACAGCTCTTCATTCTCAATTGTGGCAAAATCCTTCTTTTGTTCGTTAAGGGTCTTTAACAAAGCATCCAGAACATTATGATAAAAGACACCCAGGTCCAATGGCTCAAATTTAAATTCCTTTCGTTCTTCCAGCTCCAAAATGTACCGGGCGAAATACCGATACGGACAGGCGGCAAAAGTGCTCAGCCTGGTCGCTGAGGTCTGTATCCGCCGGCCGAAAAGCTCCCCGACAACATCGCCGGCCAACCGAGCGCAATTGTCATAATTTATCGCGGAAAGAACGTTCGAGCCTAACTCTGCGAGCTGCTCATCTGAGCAAATGTCATCTAATAAAGACTCAAGACCCAAGAGGCCAGACTCAAGACAGGAGTCTGTAGTCTGCATGAAAGCATCTTTTCCGAGGCGCGTGCAGAGCAAATCCGCAAGCTCAGTTTCGCTGTGAACTTTTTCGATTTTGATTTGCTCGCCTGCGATTGATTCTTCATGGAGATTTTCAAATAACGATTCGAGATTTTCTATAAACTGCGAACGAGGCACGGCACTGCCCTTATCGTCAACCGAAGGATAGGTAACACACAAAAACTCG
>CAZLIO010000558.1:1635-3140 GCA_964559025.1 uncultured Pirellulales bacterium
TCGGAAGGACGATTAAATTCAATTTAGGCCAAATACTGTCGCTCGGTAAGCATCTGAGTTACCGGCGGGGCCAATTGGAAATCCGCTGACTCAGCAGCGCCGCGGTCGTCGTCTGTTAATATGCTATCGGAACTGAGCGGCACTGGAAACTGTCTTTGCGTGGCACCAATTAAAAAGACCGCTTTCAAATCGGGATGTCGGCTGCGCTCAATAGAGCCGACAAGAACCTGGTCCAAAGTCGGCGGAATGAAGGCCAGAGTCAACTGTGAAAAAGCGGAATTGATAATCGCAAAATAATCCTCAGCCGTCATAATCCGGCCAACAAAAACCTCGACAAGCTCGTCGAATATATCCACAAGCTTATTATAAAATTGCTGATGCTCATTAGCAGCAGCACCATCTTCGTTCTTGTTGGCTTCTTCAATCCAGCTGCCAATTGTCTCCTTAACCTTAAGGTCATCAAGAAAATTGAAAATGGCTTGCGTAAACTCCCCGGCACTGAGCGTTTTTGCGGGTTCGTCAATCGGACAAAGCCTTTCTCGAAGCTCAAGCAAAGAGCCGATAGCTTTTAGCCGGATTTGATTTATCCGCTGTTCGTCAAAGTCTTCGTTATCCCGGCCCGCAAAATTCCACCGACTGTCGCTCTGCCAGTCATTGGCCGTTATGCCAAAGGCAATACAGTAATTTTCCAGCAGGTCGATATCGCACCGCTCTATCGGTACAAGGTCGGTTTTAAGATAGGCGAAAATATCACCGTGGGCAAAGCCGCCCGTAACCGCCTGCAGGGCCGAGCAAATAAGCTGAACGGCAGGATGCTGGTTTAATGGTTTTCGCTTATCAATGAAAAACGGGATGTTATAGTCGTCAAAATACGCCCTTATATAGTGTTGATAACTATCAATGTCCGATGCGATAACCGCAATGTCACGATATCGATAGTCTTTTTCCCTGACCAATTCGAGTATCTGCCTTGCGACAAACCGGACTTCAGCACGAGAATTCGGCGCCGATATAATCCGAATATTATCCGCCGAGTCAAGTTTCGATGGTTCACCCCGCCCCTCCGAAGGGCGGGGTTCAAGCTCAAATATATTACGCTCGATATGAGCAAGCTGAGGGCTGCTTGAGAATCTTACCGCTTGTTCAAGAATTATCGGCCTGGTCAATTGAAGTTTACATTTTTTCACTCTATCGAAAAGCTCGGCGTATGTTCGCTGCGTCGGATTAAACAAACCGACCGGGTCAATATTCTCGATGGCAGGATTTGCTAAATCAATCTCCGAGGGGTCCAGGCAAAAGGCAATTTGGGCATCTGCGACCACCTTCAGCAGCTCGGTAAGGATTGCAAGCTCTGCTTCAGTAAAGCCGGCAAAACCATCAACCCACAACTTCGCACCTCCGGCCAAAGTTGACGCCGAGACTGCCGCACAGGCACGAGTCAGCTGAACATCGGGGTCAAGAAAATCGCCCTCAATAAACTTTACGTATTCTCCAAAAATCAGCCC
>CAZLIO010000559.1:0-3139 GCA_964559025.1 uncultured Pirellulales bacterium
TTTCTTTCCAAAGTATGCCTAACCTGTAATTTTACAGAAGCCTTACTAAGCAATCTCATTGGGCACGATGTTATCTGTAATTGTTTTAACTATTAAACAGCAAATTCTTTCTTTCGGCTGAACATCTGTGCTTTTAGACGGTCGATGATGGAGGAGTGCATTTGTGAGACGCGTGACTCGGATAAATCAAGGGTTGCCCCGATTTCTTTCATCGTCATCTCTTCGTAATAGTACAAGACGATAATCAGCCTTTCAGCCCGAGTCAGCCCTTTTGTAAGCAAACTCTTAAGGTCTCGCTTTTGGGCTTCGATGACCGGGTTTTTGCTCCTTTGATCTTTGATTATGTCTATTTCGCGAATTTCTTTTTCGCCGTCGCCATCGCCGTATTTGGTGTTCAAGGATACGAGGCTGACCGCATTTGCATCCCGGCGGAGTCTGTTGAACTCGTCCGTATCCATATCCAGCTCTTCAGCGATTTCCTTTTCTGTAGGTTTGTGGCCAAGATGAGTTTCGAGCGAATGTGTGGCTTTTGCCAGCTGGTGGGCCCGTGCACGCACCAATCGCGGCACCCAGTCCATACTGCGAAGCTCATCAAGAATAGAACCTCTTATACGAGGGGAGCAGTATGTCTCGAACTTCACGCCTCGCTCCGGGTCGAAAGCATCTATAGCGTCTATCAGTCCGAAAATACCGGCACTGACAAGGTCGTCCAGCTCAACCTTGTCAGGCAATTTGCTGTGCAGCCGCTCGGCGCAATATCTTACCAGGTTTCTGTAATGTTCCATGAGCAGGTTGCGGAAATAATCATCGCGGTTTTTATGGAACTGCTCCCATATCTGGTCAATGCTGAGTTCTTGCCTGGTTTTCACAGGATTCCTCCTTGAAAGATACCCCGCTTTACGGGAACCTGGATTTTATAATTTTATTAGATTTTGCAGAGCCTGGCTTTGAGTCCCATAAACAACAACGTTTTCCCGTTGTCTGAATGTTATGCTGCTGTAGAAACAAACACATTGCTCATCTCAATTTTTTTATCGGCTTTTTGGCGGATAACTTTAGAAAAACCAGTTAATAATAATCAGTTGATACTGTTTTTTGCTTTTGCCTGAGAAATTCTGCTGCGAGTCTTTGGTTAAGTGAGTTTTCCAAAAGCTTTTTTATCTGCAGCTCGAGATATCCATCTCGATTTTCTTCAAGAAGCTCTTTGCTCTGCTCATCGAGAATCGGTTTAACCTCGAAGCTCCCCCTGAGACCGAATTTGATATTTTCAGTGTCACACAGGATAAGCCGCTGGTTTCGGATATGCTCATCGATTGCATTGTTCAGCAGGTATGAAAACTCGTTCACCGCCAGCTCTTTCGGGACAAATCCGGGATTGTTCACGTTAGTTATGTTTTGGGTAAGGATTTTTTGTCGAGTGTGCGTGAACTCAATTATCTTAACCAGTATTTCAGTAACATTATCCGTTATCAGCGACGTTAGGTTCATACGTAATCCTTCCTGTTGCCTCATACGTTTTTGGGGTTTGGCCGAAGAGAGGGAAAGGAAGCAGGAAAGATAGTTTGTAACGGGCGAAACTGAATTTCTCATCCTTGATAATTCCATTTCTTCCTTGAATCCTTATTCCTTGCCTAAAATCCGCCTTATTTCTGTAAGCGTTTTTGTTTTCTTAAGCTGCATGATTTTTGATAATCTCTCGAATACGGACTCATCGTAGAGCCGGTGTCCGCCCTCGGTCCATTTTATTTCGCGAATAAGCCCCATTATCGTGTAGTTATGAATAGTTTGTCGTGAAAAGGGGGTATAGTTTACTAACTCACCAATTCGATACAGCTTCGCAGGTATTCGCAAAGTGTCATTCTCGACTTTTGGTTGCATAGCCAAAATTGCTTTCTCAAATCGTAATTTGTTCTGCCTTAATTTATAGACAGGGCCCCAATGAGCTGGGGGTGAGATAATCGAATACACATTTCAGGAAAGATACTTCGTTTCATTTCTGGTTTTAAGTTAATCGACTCTGATTCAGGTTATTTGCTTTGGCTACAGCTTGTTAATTAATGTCAAACCACAGACAGATAAACCTCGTGTCGGCAGGTTAACACAGGTCTTAGGGTTGTTAATTCATGCAAAGCCACGGACAGATAAACCGTATTATATAACAAAAATGTATTTTACGTTTTGTAAAATGTAAAACCTATTTTACCGGATGTCAACTTTTTTTTCATTTTTTTGAAAAAAATTTGGGCATGGTTCAATCTCGTAGGCTCAAGGGTAACACTTTTCAAGGTAGGTCAATGGCCAGAAATACTCATAACAATTTGTTAGAGCAAGAGTTACGGAGAATACGGCAATTCTCTGGGTTCAGAGAAGTGTTACCCTTTTCTGAACCATGCCAAAATTTGGTTTTTTTTTGACCTGGTTATGCTCTATCGACACCCACGGTTGCAAAGACAGGGTGCCAATCTTTCTTCTTTCCTGAAGTTCCGGGCTTTTTCTTACCCTGGTGCTGCTCACGAGGTCTCCGGCACAAAAGCGTGGATTCATTTCCGAATTTAGCCGACGTTTTTTCCCAAATACCCCCGCAAAAATATCCGATAAGAGGGGGGAGTGAACACGAGGTGTTACACGAAATTGCATGAAATGGAGACAGCAACACGGGGCCATTTTTGAACTATGCTTCGATCCGATAAAAGCTTCGGAAATACCGATAATAACCCTTGCAGCAGCATTTCTCTGCTTGAGCAGGTAACTCCTTTAGCTCGGCAGATAAACTGCCTCGATATTGACCGAATAGCTGAAGTTTGCATTAAAAACATCCCTAAATTGGTTCACGTAAGGTTTGCTTCGCTGTATATACTCGATGAAACAAATAATATTTTGCACCTGCATAAGCACAATCACCCGTTTCTTATAAACAAAATAGTCTCGCTGAATCAACATCCCACGCCCCTTATGGTTATGGCTATAAGAAGTAAAGAGCTGATATTGGTACCGGATATAGACACCCATAAAAAGCCCATAATTAAAAAATCGCAGCGAGCATTTGCTGAAAATTACCAGACCAACAATTGTGCTATCGTTCCTCTTATTTGCCACGACAGGGTCGTTGGTGTGCTCAATCTGGCGGATAAGATGGACG
>CAZLIO010000560.1:0-3139 GCA_964559025.1 uncultured Pirellulales bacterium
CCCCTGCTTTCGCAGGGGTGACATCGTCGATTTGTGTTTTCCGTAACAGATACTAGTTAATTGGTGAGTGGTGAGTGCGTCGAGTTTTATTGAAAAATTAACCATTTAACAAATTAACCAATTGACTTGGTTGTAGTTTGTAGGTTATTATATGATAATGAAGTTGATGGGCAGGGACCCTGCAAGGCGGGAACCCAGCAGATTCCTCAAGGTCATCTGGATGAGCACGAAGAGGTTATATCTTATAATATTGATGTTGTCGATAGGATGCCAGCAAGCCGGTATTAGTTCAAACACACCGGCCTTTGCGGCCAATGCAACCAATGGAGCGTCTGCGAAGGCCAAACCTGATGAGCAATTAGAAATCAACAAGAATGCCCTTCTCGAAGGCCCCAGCGAAGAGATACGCATAAAAGCGGCCACTGTGATGTTGGGTAGTGAAAATCCTTTAGACAGAGGGATTCTTCTTGATGCGTTGAAGCAGACACAAAACAGTGCCGCACGTATGGCTGTCTGTAAAGCATTGATTCAGACCAGGTCAGCAAAGGGAGAGATAAAGAACAAGGAAGATTTCATCCAGCCGTTGTTTGGTGTCTTTGCCACGGATGTTGCCGCTGAGGCCTATCTGGCTGCGGAAACAATGCTGATTTATGAGTATGACAAAATTGAACAATCTCTCGAGGAGATAGTAACAGATGCCTCAAAACCGGTCAAAACGAGAATAAATGCCATACATGCTTTGAAACTTTGGCCGGATATGGAGGCAACTATCAGACTTATAAGGCTGGTTGACGACCCGGAAAAACAGGTATCTGCCGAGGCGGAAAAGGCCCTGCATTCTCTGGGTATACCGGTCGGCGAAAACTACTGGACACGTGAGCAAAATATCGTTGAGCTGCGGAGCAAAGGTCGTGCTGAATTCCTGCGGGACTGGCTGATTCGCCAGGAAGCGCAGATGCGTAAGATGAGAGTCGAATTGAACACCTGGCAAAGCAGATATCAATCAGCATTGGGCAAGATATACGATGGCATCAGTGATGACACAGCCAGAGGTAAGTTTTTGGCTGAGCATTTGAAAAGTTCGGAAGCGGTAATCAAATTATGGGCGCTTGACAAGGTTCACCAATGGCGGGTAGCGTCAGGAACTTCAAAATTGCCGACAGATGAACTTGAACCTATTTTGGTCAAATTGATTTCTGACCCGGACAGAGATGTTCGTTTAAAGACAGCGGGACTTTCGTCTTTGAGAGTGATGAATTCTGCTCAACAGCTATTAACACAGCTTGAATCCGAGCCTGACGAGCAGGTCAAAGTCGAATTATTGGATGCGCTCGGAGGGGCGTGCTCCTTTGCCCTTTTACCTTCTTCACCGGTCAATATTTCACCGGAAATAAGAAAAGAGGCCCTGGAATTGGCATCGAAATACCTTTCTGAAGAGGATTCGGGAAAAGCTCGAAAGGGAGCGGAAGTTATGAGAAAGCTGCTTGAGCCGGAAGGATTAAAACCGGAAGAGCTCGACGAGTATCTTGGTAATCTTGTTACAAGATATAACCTACAAAAGAAGAAGCCTGACGGAGCACTCCGAGGAGAGCTGCTCAGCGCGATGGCCGGCTTATGCACACAGGGCAGTGCCTGCAAGGCCAAGGCAGCTATGCTTTTTGGGCCGTTATTTGTAGAAGCTCTGAGTGATAAAACAGATTTTGTCCGTGAAACAGCAGTGGATGGGCTTATCTATATCGACAAAGCAAGCGCTCTGAAAAGACTAAGAAAAGATATATTTATCAATGACCGCAGCGAGATACTAAGGAAAAAATTGATAGACCTTGCCGGTGAGATTGGTGGCAAAGAAGATTTGATCTGGCTGGCAGAAAAAATAGGTTCGAACTCCGAAAGTGGGCCGGCCTGGCAGGCAATGCTTAAGATATTCGATAGCTCCGATTCCGGCATTCTGAACGAATGGATGGACAAATTCACCTCGCAAAGCAGCAAAATCAAATTAATTGAAGAGCAGAAAATTGCTTTTCTAAAGAAAGCAGAGGCAAAGGCCCAAAGCGAAAACAGAACAGAAATGCTCAAAGAGGTTAGAGAGAAGCTGGCTGAGCTTTATAAAGGAATTGGCCAGTTTGAACGGTCGGCGGAGTATTTAGACAGGCTGTACAAAGCTGCCGGAACCAACGAGGAAAGAGAGGCAATCCTGCCAAACTTATTGGATGCGTACTTGAGAGGTTCAAAATTTGAACTTGCAGCCGAATTGGTGAGAACATGCTTAGCGAAGGAAGATTTGAGTCCAGATAACGCTGTTCTGGGCACAATTAACAATTATTTGAGCAAACCGCCCCCCGGGGCCGATCCCAACGCAGTCTTAAAAGCACTGAGCGGAGTAAAGCTTTCCGGGGCCAGGCCGAAGTGGCAAGAATGGCTCAAAAACTGTACAGAGCGTCTTGGTAAAGGTAAAGTGGTGGAAAAACCTGCAGAAGCCGTCAAGCCCAAAGAGGAATAGATAGCAATTCCGCAGTTATTTTGATTCAGTTAATATTCGAGTTTGCTGGTTAAACTGTTGCTGGCCTGTAGTTGAGCCAATTTGGCGATAGGTGCAGGTGTTTGTGCGATGTTGCGGTGTGACGAGAGCTGCTTGGGTGTAATTTCTTATAAAAAAAAAGGAAAAATTTTCTTTTTTTTCGTATTTTTTTTGTTTTTTATGGTTGCATTCTTAGGTTTATTTCGATAAATTACTTAGTTTACATAAAAAAGCTGTTGAAGAGTTATGGATTCCTGCGCTATCAGTGTATATAAATTGAGCAGGAATAAAAGGGATATTGTTTTTATTTTTCGGCTTTTTAGCCGGGGCAAAAGCGTGGTTTCTTATTCGATTCACTTCGAGAAGCCTCTGCTTTGCGTAGCTGCTACTGTAGTGAGGTATCTACACTACCGAGTTCGCAGAGCAAAGTAGAGACGGTGAGTCGGGCAGTGAAATTACTATTTAAATTTTGTGGCTTCTTGGCTGGCCAAGACGTTGTTTCTTGCCCGGTTCAAGGCACCAAGAAGCCGACGGGCTGTCGGTTGCTGCTGTAGCTCAGTGGTAGAGCGCGTCCTTGGTAAGGACGAGGTCATGGGTTCAAGCCCCATCAGCAGCTAAATG
>CAZLIO010000561.1:0-3133 GCA_964559025.1 uncultured Pirellulales bacterium
GCGCAGCTAAATCTTTATAATTCTCACGTCCCCAAAAGATGACACAGGATGACCGTAGGCTATTTGAGGTGAGAGTGTTTTCTCAAAGGCGGTCTATTATCTTCCTTTTCCGGATTACATATGATTGCATGGAATCACATTCTGAGTACTTTATGGCCAGTGAAGATCGTGCTCGGTTAGAGTCTCGCCGGTAGTAAAAGGTAAGATTTTCCACAGATCTCCAGAGGTTTCTGGTCTGAGCCTATCAATATATCTTCGATTCTCTTGTGAGACGCCGGTCACGCCTTGGGGGCTGTCCAGAAGCGCTCGCAAGGCACCAAGCTCAGTGTACAGAATACGTCGGCCTTGATGTGGCTGGCCGTTCAGATCAAAGAATTCAAGGCGTGCTGTAGCGGGTCTTTCTTTTGTATTGACAGTAACAAGTCCAAACGCTCGGAAATAGCCTTTTTCACGGTCTCCTTTGGAGTTCCAGAGTTGACCAGCCATCCACTCATGCAGGTCGTAGCCGTCCCACGATTCTCGGGGCCGAACAGCTATTTTGCACTTGTGCTGATCTCCACCCAATAGAATGACGCCTTCGATGCGTTTTGTCCTAATGTGGGCCAGGAGAGAATCGTATTCATACTTGAATGTATGATTCCAGGCTTCCGGTCCGCCACAGTTCCAACTGCTACCGGATACAGGAAACTTAAAGACCGCTGATGTGTCTGCCAGTGAGTTCTTGAGCCAGTCAAGCTGTTCAGCACCAAGCATCGTTTTTGCAGAACCGTCAGGATCTTTGTTGGGCGAGCGATGATAGCGGACGTCCAATAGAAAGAACTCTGTACAGCCAATGGTGAAACGACTCCAGATGCCGGGGTTGTGAAGGGCCTGCGATTTTGGATTAGGCCAGATCTCGTTAAAGGTCTTCAGTGAACTCTCCTTACCCGGCTGGGTTCGATCTGAATTATCGAGCCCATAATCGTGGTCGTCCCAGACTGCGTAAATTGGCGTGGTGGCGCCGAAGGCACGAAAATGTGGGTCAGCTCGAAATTGCAGGTACATTCTACGCTGCTTTCCGGGCTCGGTGCTGTTCGAGTAGATGTTGTCCCCCATAAGTATAAACAGGTCCGCTTTTTTTGCCCCTATTGCATCCCATATCCTATGAGCCCCTTCGCCTCTGAGAGAATGTCCGAAACCGACTCGGATGACACATTTTTCGCCATGACGAGGAAATGTAGTGAGGTGCTGCTTGACGAGACAGGGCTGCTCCTTATTGTCGAGGAACACGCGGTAACTGTATGTGATTCTGGGTGACAGGCCCGTTACCTCCGCGCTGCCGCAGAAGTTGTCTTTCCGCACCAGCCGAATTGTCTCTGAAACAAACGTTTCATCCTTGGATGTCAACCGAGCCTGCATCTTGCACGGACCATCGGCCCGAATCCATATCCGAGTGGTGGTATCTGTAGTGTGACCGATCATAGGCCCATGAGTGAGCAAAGCTGCTTGCCCCGGTGAATGCAGCGCTATGCATAGAATCAGCACTGCCAGGATCGTGATAAATGTTTTGCTCGATACTGTCATGGTAATCAGAGCCTCAGATTTTCTATCCTTTAGAGGCTACAGCCTATCTTCAACGACCGGTGCGGTACTTTCGGGGCCTGTGATGCCCGGCGGCAATTCCATGATCCGGATATTGCGGAAATGGATCTCGGCGCCTTCGGACTCCAAGCAGATGTAACCCTTCTTGATCGCTGCCTTGCTGATGCCGTTGACGAATTTGCCGTTCACGGACAACTTGATGACACCGTCTACACAAACGACAACGTATGTGTTCCACCGGCCCTTTCCTTTGCAGCGGTTCTCGATGGACTTGCTTCGGCTGCCGCGCGGATTGTCCGGGACCGTCTTCAAACCACCTGCACCAAAGACTTCACCGTGCACGTAGGCGATTGGCGGGAGCGTGCCGTCCTTTTTTTTGTGTAGATTCACCCAATCGAGCTCCAACATCTGTACCTCAACTCCCTTGGGCAGCCGCCCGCCTTCGGGCACGGTTCCTTCGCTCCAAACAAACACGCCGGAATTCCCACCCGCCTCCATGTGCATCCATTCAATGTGCAGGACAAAGTTCTCATACTGCTTTTCCGTGCGCATGACCCCGATTGGGTGTCCGCTGCACAGAAGCATACCTTCTCGCACGGTCCAAGTGTCCTCGTCAGTATTGACATTGACCCATCCCGAGAGGTTTTTGCCGTTAAAGAGCTCGCGGAAATGCGGCAACTCTGCGGCTGGCGCCCGGGAGCCCACGCACAGCAGCACAACAGCAATACACGTCAGTACCTTTGCTTGATTTTTCACGGTCTTTCCTCCATCTTCATTTTTGTTCTCGGTTGAAACTCTGTTTCGCCGCGAAACGATTGCCACACACAATCAATCTGCGCGACACTGTATCTCATCCTGTCCAAGTATTCAAACAAGTCTTTTGATAATACAAAATCGTAACACAATTCGATGGAATCACAAGCCTTTATCATAACATCCTACCATGGACAACGAACAGTGGGAAATGAAAAATTCGAATTGGAGGTGTACTATTATGAAAACTTATTTCGGTTGATTATCACAAGAAGTTCAGTCACTGAACTATTATGAATGAAAAAGGTATTATACTCAAGCAGGAAAGGTTTAACAATAACAAGGAATGTATCGAAAAATTCCTTGGTGATTTCCTGGGTGATGGCTGTTGTTCCGTGCCGGAGGCTATACCTTCCTCCATGAGGTCTGGGTGCCGAACTCTAACTACCGCTACGGAAGTATCGTATAGAGAGGCATCAGTTGTAGACGCTTGCCAACGCCTATAAACTGGATACACAAAACCCCATCTTCCCCTTCATCAGGAAGTCCGTCACCATCTTTATCTTGATCAGGTATGTCTCCGAACACATGGCCCGGATACTCGACAGCGCTGTAAATTGACATCACGGAATCAACTTCAAAGGTGTTCTGGTATAGCTTCTCGACAGACCCGCTAACGCAAGTGAAGGTATTACTCTAACGGCTTGCTTTCTCCGCCTTCACTCCGATGGCTGCAAGGCACACGTTGCTTGGTTCAGATAGCTACAGGTGCACCAACTGGCAGCATCGGCCATCAATA
>CAZLIO010000562.1:0-3116 GCA_964559025.1 uncultured Pirellulales bacterium
TTCGTCCAATGGCCAGTGAGCAACCAGCGTCGGTTCTTCAAACAAATGCTCGGCAAGGACTATCAGGTCCTGGACATCGACATAGCCGTCACCCAAAGGTAGCGGGGCAATATCACAGAGCGTGTTGTCCGTGTGCCAGTTATCAACCATGATGCACATGTCCGCGGCGTCAACGATTTCATCGCTGTTGAAGTCAACGATTGGAATGAACTTCACCTGCCATATATCGTTATCCCCGTATCCGCCCCAGGGAACATCGGCATCGAAGTATATGGTAGAGCCATCGGGCGAGATCGCCGGGCCATAAAAATTACCCGGAGCGGGGAAGCCGAGGTTCACAGCGGGCCCCCAGTCATCATCTATTGATTTTCGTGTCGATGCCCACATATTCCTGAGTCCTCGGTTAAAGACGAGTGTTAGCCCGTCAGAGGAGATGCTTGGACAAACCTCACCGCTGGGACTATTGACATTCGGCCCAAGATTCACCGGCTCTCCCCACTCCTTGTCTGTTGTAGCCCGCGTCGCTACCCATAGATCGTCGCTACCATATCCACCGGGACGATCATAAGATGCGAAGTACAGCGTGAGGCCGTCCGCTGAGACGTCGGGAGTGTAGGCGTCATATGAGCCAACCGGCGGCCCCACCTTGACAGGGCTGCTCCACAGGGCATCCTTGGATGGACGTGTGCACACGCGGAGATTCCAGTCGTTCCACCATCGAAAATATAGTTTCAGTCCGTCGGCTGAGATGCTCGGCTCAACCTCGCCCGCTGAACTATTGACGGCCGGCCCGAGATTGACGGGCTCTTGCCAGGGACTATCGAGCGTTTCTCGCTTGGCCACCCATATGTCCCAGCTACCATACCCACCGGGCCGTCTGGAGGCATAGTACAGCTCCAGACCATCATGTGACAAGTCACACTCCTGCACATCTGTAGCGTCATTGATGATCGGCCCAACATTGGTGGGTTCGCTCATGATGATCTCGGCTTTCGCGCTCCCGCCGCCAAGCACAACAGCGGCCAAAATTCCAACTAACATCCATCTCATTCTGTAACCATTTAGCCATTTCATGTTACACCATCCTTTCTGCCCTTATGGGCTATTCGAATTAGAATATCTGTTTTCTTACCGGCATTGTCTTGTTCCATTCCTTTGAGCGGAAAAAAACCAAAAACTTAACAGTAAATTTTGAAAATTTCCTGCCGATGTGCTATAATTATCCTAATGGCTTGTCGAGGTTGGAGTTAGCTGATAATGAGCAGTCAGGCTCTAAAGCGGACACAGCAATTAGTTACCCTGGCACAGGGTGGAGATGATTCTGCCCTGGGCCAGTTGTGCGGCATCTATGCGGAGCGGGTTCGGCGCATAGTGAGATTTCGTATGGGCCCGGAACTCCGCTCTCAGTTGGAGTCTATGGACCTGGTCCAGGAAGCCTTGATTGAGGCCGTCAAGGATATTGGTGATTTCACGTATTCCAGTAAAGGCGATTTCATTTGCTGGCTCTCAAGCATTGTCGAGAACACGATTCGTGATAACGTTGACAGGATTCATGCCGCCAAGCGTGACGTTCGCAGGCAAGTATCACTGGACAAAATGGCGGAACGCACCGACAGACTGCAAGCCGATGCGGGCCTGCCTGTGGTCACTACGACGCCAAGCGTTATATTGTCGTTACGCGAAGAATTTGACAGGCTCGAACGGGCCATGGACCGGCTAAAGCCGCAATACCGCGAAGTTCTCGTGCTGGCCAAGATAGAGGGGCTGAACTGCAAGGAGATTGCCGCTAAGCAGAACAAGAGACCTGCGGCCGTGGCAATGTCACTTTCCCGCGCGATTGTTGCAGTGACTAATATATTCGAGAGAGTCTGATGGTAGAGGAAGCCGACAACAATCAGGATGCTATGCTGGATGAGGCTGTAGAGCAGTTTCTGGCAGCGCGGCTGCGAGGGGAAGAGCCCGACTTAGAGCAGTTTGTCAGGCAATGCCCTGGTTTGGAGAAGCGAATCAGGCAGAAGGTGCAGAACTGTGAGCGGGTCAGCTCCATATTTGACTCTCTGCGAGAAGTAGATGAAAGTGAGTTCCAACACGCTGAAGATGAAGGCGATTTGATCGGCAAGCGGATTGGTGCCTTCGAGATCACTGAAGTCATCGGCCGCGGCGGTATGGGAGTAGTCTATAAGGGTCGGGACAGCCGGCTTGACCGCTTTGTTGCCATAAAGAGCATGCCGGCTGAATTGCAGGCTAACTCAACGGCCCGCAGACGTTTTACGCGTGAGGCCAAGCTGTTAGCCTCGTTGAATCACCCGAATATCGCTGTGATACACGATATCATTGAGCAGGACGAGGGTACCGGCTATTTGGTTCTCGAACATATTCCGGGCCAGACTCTTGCGGAGCGCATAGCCGGCAAGCCGCTCAAATTGGAGGACGCCCTTTCAATTGGCCTACAAGTAGCCGAGGCTGTCTCAGCGGCTCACGAAAATGGTGTGATCCATCGGGACCTTAAGCCGGGCAACATAAAGGTTACACCGGATGGAAGAGTCAAGGTGCTGGATTTCGGTCTTGCCAAGACCTCCGTCAGTAGAGCTGCCAGTGGCAAGCCAACCGTTACTCAAGAGGGCCGGGTGATTGGCACACCGGCCTATATGAGCCCTGAGCAGGCCCGCGGCAAAACCACCGACCGCCGCACGGACATCTGGTCGTTTGGCTGCGTGCTTTACGAGATGCTCACCGGCAAAGTTCCCTTTGAAGGTGAGACTACCACTGACACAATAGCACGCATCATTGAACGCGACCCGGATTGGGACCGGTTACCCACTACGACACCACCGAATATCCGCGTGCTTTTGCGGCGTTGCTTAGCGAAAGAGTCGCGCCGGCGACTGCAACATATTGGTGACGCTGTCCTGGAAATCGACGAGACGCTGAGCTTGCCCGCTGTTGAACCGCCCATAACTGCCCCGATGGCAGGTAAAGTCCGTCTTATACCGTGGAGGTTAGCAATCATATGCAGCATGGGCGGTATAGTAGTCGGCCTGATTGCTGCGAGCATATTCATAAGCAGGCCTACCCCTCCTTCACTCACAACAGTAGCCGCCGTGCCGACAGGGAGA
>CAZLIO010000563.1:0-3116 GCA_964559025.1 uncultured Pirellulales bacterium
CGGCTCATTTATCCCCGCCAAGGACGCCGAGTTCGGCCTGGTCGATAGAATCTTTACCCGCGTGGGCGCTTCGGATGAATTAGTTCGCGGCCAATCAACATTTATGGTCGAGATGACCGAAACGGCCAACATTATCAACAACGCCACCGATAAATCGCTGGTCATTCTTGACGAGGTCGGGCGGGGGACAAGCACCTACGATGGCCTGTCTCTGGCCTGGGCGATTACCGAACATATCGCAAATAAGCTAAAATGCCGAACGCTTTTTGCCACGCACTATCACGAGCTGACCGAATTAGCCGAGCTGTTTGCCAACCTCAAGAACTGCAACGTGGCCGTCCGCGAATGGATGGACGAGGTCGTATTTTTGCATAAGATTCTGCCCGGCGGAACCGACAAAAGTTACGGCATCCACGTCGCTAAATTAGCCGGCCTGCCAAAAACCATCCTTGAACGCAGCAAAGAAATCTTGGAAGAGCTCGAAAGCACATTCCAAAAAGAAGCCACCGGCGAACATCTCTCAAAACACAAAACAAAACAACCGGACAAAGACTCCCTCTTCGTCCAGAAACATAAGAGCGTTCTGGAGAAATTAAGTTCAATCGATATAAATAATCTTACGCCAATCGAAGCAATCAATCTGCTTAACGAAATCAAGAACGAAATCAACGAAAAATAATAGAAAATCGGCTAAAAAACACTTGTAAAAGGGCGATATTTCCTATTTATAGTGCTCTCGATTGAAAATTCCCTTTTGTGCGCGGGCAAGTAGCTTTACAATAATAAGTTATGATTTTACTCGCGGGAATTTACAACCCTTCAAGGGTATAAATATACAAGGTTGTATATGCGGGAAAATTATTACTGTATATTATTACGAAAGGGGGATGTGCTATGAAACATTCTACAAAATCAAAACTGGTCGTTCTGTGTGGTCTTGTGTTATTGCTCTCAGGCTGCACGGAGGTGGCAATCACCGGCAGAAGGCAGTTCAATCTCGTTCCCGACTCGATGATAAATTCGATGGCTTTTCAATCCTACGGCGAATTTCTTACCCAAAACAAGCTCAGTAAAGATTTCAGCAAAACGCAGATGGTCAAGCGCGTCGGCGGCAGAATCCAAAAGGCGGTAGAACAGTATTGCGCAAACAACAACATAAAAGACCGATTAACAGAATACCAATGGGAATTTAATCTCATCGAAGATGATTCGTTAAACGCCTGGGCCATGCCGGGTGGAAAGGTGGTTGTCTATACCGGCCTGCTGAAAGTAACCCAGACGGAGGCCGGCCTGGCAACGGTCATAAGCCATGAAATCGGACACGTTTTTGCAAAGCACGGGGCCGAAAGAATGACGCAGGGACTGCTCGTAGATTTAGGAGGTATGGCCTTATCGGAGGCCCTGGCAAACAGACCCGCGCAAACACAGAATCTATTCAAGCAGTCCTACGGCATAGGAACGCAGCTCGGCGTATTGCTCCCGTACAGCAGGGTACACGAAAGCGAGGCGGACCATCTGGGACTGATATTTATGGCGATGGCCGGCTACGACCCTAACGAGGCCTTGAGCTTCTGGCAGAGAATGGCCCTGGCAAAACAAAGTCCCCAACCGCTTGAAATATTGAGCACACACCCGGCCGACTCGACCAGAATCGGCAACATCCAGAGATTGCTCCCAGAGGCAATGCAGTATTACCGCCAGCAGTAAACAGAAGAATTGAATAATATCTCTCGTTTGTCCAAATAGTGAATAGTCAATTTATTCCGCCAAAAGACGGCGGATCTACGATATTGACGATTGATTATTAAAGAAGTTCCTTTGAGTTCACTCAGGACGGTGTCTGTGGCTAAATGTGGTTTTAATTAGGCGCAATCTTTTCCAATTGGGCAATTAGGGGTGGCAGGTCTTCAGTGACGGTCTCCCACACCACGTCAAAGTTGATTTCAAAATAGCCGTGAATAAACACTAACGTTGTCAATTTCGGACATATTGCACCTGTGCCGTGGCGACAACCTTATCGCGGAAGTATCTGCTCAAGTCCTCCGGCGTGCGCATATCTATCTTGTGCCCGCCTAACAAGCCCGATAGCTCTTCTTCCATTTCGAACAGCTTGAAAAAGCCGGGAGTATGACCCGGCACAAAATCCACCAGCACATCCACATCACTATCCGGACCAAAATCATCGCGCAGCGCCGAACCAAAAATGGCTAACCGGCGGATATAATGTCGCTCACAAAACTCTCGGATTTTGTCTTCCGCTATTACTATATTCTTGTTCATACATCTCTCCTGACAAATCCTGAAGATTCAAATTCTATCATACCTAAAACTACAGCACCCGTCAAACCAAAACTTGTCCTGAGTCCTTCGCTTTGCTCAAGGATAAACTCCGCCGAAGGATCCCAACCAAAGGGCCGACTATATTAGTACCTCGTGAAGCGTGAAGCGTATCTCGTTGAGAAAGACAGACTTGTTAATTCGACATTCGGCGTTCGTTATTCGATATTCAAACCGCCGCTTTCAGTCCTTGTAATTGGTGCCTTCGCTTATATAATAAACCCGGTTAATAATTATGGAGACAAGATATGGCAAAAATTACCAAGCTCGACGACATCGTATCGCTGTGTAAGCGAAGGGGTTTTATATTTCAGTCCAGCGAAATCTACGGCGGTCTGGCAAGCTGCTACGACTATGGGCCGCTCGGCGTCGAATTAAAGAATAATGTCAAAAAGGCCTGGTGGAAAAGCGTCGTGCAGATGCGCGATGACGTCGTCGGGCTTGATTGCAGTATCCTTATGCACCCGATGGTCTGGAAATCGAGCGGTCACGCCGACAAATTCGCCGACCTGATAGCCGAGTGCAAAAAGTGCAATACCCGAACCCGCGTTGACCACCTCAAAGAAAAAGTTACCGAGCAAACCCAGGAGCACACCGAGCACATCGCAATCGATGCAGCTATGGCCAGGGCCCAGGACCTGAGCAACAAGGTATGTCCCAATTGCGGGACGGTGGGGCAATTTACAGAGCCGATGCCTTTTAAGCTGATGTTCGAGACGAAGATGGGAGCCAATATCGACGACTCGATGACGATACACCTTCGGCCGGAAACCGCTCAG
>CAZLIO010000564.1:0-3116 GCA_964559025.1 uncultured Pirellulales bacterium
GAAGCTTCAAAAAATCTATGAGCCGTACCGGGTATTTGTTAAGCTTGGAGAATTGCCCTGGCTTATCCCGGTACATGACAAGAAAGTAGATGCAGAATATGTCAAGAAGTTCAAAGAATTCCTCGAAGAGCGGGGCGAAATCTAAGGCTCTCAAACAGCCTTTTAAAGAGTCGGTTATGCGCAAAGCTAAGAAGATTGCGTCCGATTACCGTATCATACTTGAGCGAAATGAGAGATTAGGTTTTATCGGCAGTTCTGTTGAGATTCCTACCGTCTTTGCGGACGCCAAAACGCCCGAGAAGTGCTACAGAGCTGCAGAAGATGCCCTGATGGTTGCGGTTGCGACAATGATTGAGTGCGGTCAAAGACCCCCACAGCCGGCATCTGCCGGAAGGCGTACTGAACAGGTGAATGTTAGATTAACTGCCGAAGAAAAATTGCTGTTTGCCAATGCGGCGATGAATCTTGGGTTCAAGGGCATATCTGATTTTATTCGCAGCACAGCTCTCAATAATGTTCTCTCCAGCCGTTAAGCTGGTTATGTTCTTTAATCTACGCTTTCAATATTGAATCTGTTGACGTTATTGTCTAATGTTTGTAATCTATCAGGGTGGCCGAGTGGGCCGCCCTTTTTTTATTGAAGATGAGGACATGAGGTTTGACAAAAAAACGAAGTGCCAAGACAAAACCCATTAAAGATTCCACAAGCGAGCACCGGCAGCGAAAAGAGAAGATTGCTGATGCCACAAAGGCATTTGCTCTGTCCGCAGCTAAGGTGGCGGCTGAGAGGCATTGCAGTGATATTACCGTTCTGGATTTGAGGGGCAAATCACCTGCTACCGATTATTTTGTAATCGCCACCGGCACAAGCGACAGGCAGATGCGCACCGTTGCCGATGAAATCTGTGAAGCTGCAAGAGAGCAGGGTCTGAAGCGTTTCGGCAGGGCCGGCTACGAGCAGGCACGCTGGATTCTGCTCGATTTTGTTGATGTCGTAATCCACATCTTCGACAGCGAATATCGTGACTACTATGACCTGGAATTGCTCTGGGGCGACGCAGAGAGATTGACTATTGACACAGAAAAATAAACATAAATAAGTTTACTCTTTGTCATTCCCGCGCAGGCGGGAATCCAGGAAATGGGACAATATTTTATCTATATACTCGCAAGTAAAAGAAACGGAACGTTATATATTGGCGTTACAAATAATTTGCTCGAAAGAGTCAACCAACATAAAAATAATCTTGTAGATGGCTTTACTAAAAAATACGACGTCCACAATCTTGTATATTACGAGGCATATAAGAATATAGACGATGCCATAGGAAGAGAAAAATGCATGAAAAAGTGGAAAAGAAAATGGAAGTTGGAATTGATCGAGAGTTCTAATCCGAATTGGGAAGATTTATATTATACACTGAGCAATTAATATCTATTCTTAGAATTACTGGATTCCTGCTTTCTCAGGAATGACAAATGTGATGTTCCTTCATATATACAAATAATCTGAGTTATCGAATGAAGCCGACTATTGACATACTTGAGGAGCGGATTAGTGCTGCGATGGCCACTGCTGCCGGCTGCGAAGATTGTGCCGCCATAGTACGACCCTCCACTGACCCTAAGTTCGGCGATTATCAGGCCAACGGTGTAATGGCATTAGCAAAAAAGCTCAAAACCAATCCCCGCAAACTTGCTGAAGAGGTCGTGAAGAATTTGGACCTCGATGATATTTGCGAGCCGCCGGAAGTTGCAGGCCCGGGTTTTATAAACTTGCGATTGAAACCCGAATTTTTAGCCGACAGATTACTTGAAATCAACAAGCACATTGCCAATCTTGGTATAGATAAAACTGCTGAACCGAAAACTATCGTTGTCGATTTTTCCAGCCCGAATATTGCCAAAAAAATGTATGTCGGACATCTGCGAAGCACAATCATCGGCGACTGTATCTGCCGAATACTCGAATGCCTCGGCCACAAAGTCATCCGCCAAAACCACATCGGCGACTGGGGAACTCAATTCGGTATGCTTACTTACTACTTAGATGATATAAGATTGGGCACAACAGGATATGCGAGTTACTTAGAAATTCCGGATATGGAACAGTTCTACAAAAAGGCCAAGAAGCTTTTTGATACAGATGCCGAGTTTGCGAATCGTTCGCGAGAATATGTTGTTAAACTTCAATCTGGCGATAAGCACGCCCTCTTTAACTGGCAAGTAATACGTCAACAATCGATTTCATACTGTCAGAAATTGTACAATATTTTGAAAGTAACACTTACAAAAGATGATGTTCGCGGAGAAAGCGAATATAACGATGATTTGCCGAGTGTTGTGGATGAGTTGAAGAAAGCAGGTTTGGCTGAAGAATCTGATGGTGCGGTTTGTGTTTTTCCGCTGGGATTTAAGAATAAAGAAGGACAGGCGTTGCCGTTTATTATTCAAAAATCCGATGGTGCTTATCTTTATGCCACGACGGATTTGGCGGCGCTGCGCTACCGGGTTAACGAGTTGAAAGCGAACGCCATAATTTATGTTACCGATGCCCGGCAAAAGCTGCATTTTGAGATGCTCTTTGCGGTCGCGAAGATGGCTAAGTGGGTCAGTGACGATATTGAGCTTTCACACGTTATGTTCGGCAGCATTTTAGGAGATGATGGCACGCCGTTAAAGACACGCGCCGGAGAGAATATTAAATTGAAAGAGCTGCTTGATGAGGCGGTAGAACGGGCAAAGGCAATAGTTGACGAAAAGAACCCGGAGCTTTCACAAGATAAAAAAGAAAAGATAGCCAAGGCAGTAGGAATCGGTGCGGTCAAATACGCGGATTATTCCAACAATCGCACGAGCGACTATGTCTTCAGCTTCGATAAAATGTTAGCGATGGACGGCAACACCGCTCCGTATATGCAGTACGCCTACGCCCGCATAAAATCTATCGAAAGAAAGGCACAGACCAAGGACGTGGATATTGAGGATGAGCTTGCCGGCCTGGAAACTCTGAGTTTAACCGAGCCGGCTGAGCTGGACCTGGCAAAATACCTGATTCGCTATGGCGAGGCGATACAGGCCGCCATTGCAGATTACAGGCCGAACTACCTGACCGC
>CAZLIO010000565.1:0-3104 GCA_964559025.1 uncultured Pirellulales bacterium
TCAAAAAAACAGATTTTCTTAAATAATATATGCCTAACCTCAATTTTGCAGGAGCTTTACTAATAACGAAAAGGAGAACAGTTATGGATGAAATTTATTTCTATTTGTCGATGACCCCGGAAGCCCTTATAGCGTCAATGCTGCCCCCGATGGCGTTCGGTATCTATCTGGCAGTAGGCACGAAGAAGAGGTCTCGCGGTCAGGCCATGTACTTTCACCTCAAGGATGATTTTCAGACGGATTACTTCGACATATCAAACATTTCCAGCCATTGTGTACGGCATTCGGATGGCCAGCCCAAGCACTCCGTGTATATAAGCATCTACCGCATTTTAGAGCATGTTCCTCTTGAGGCCGTTAATGACCTTTATCTTGCAACAAGGGATGGACGCGTGCTGAAGCTTCAACAAGGGGAAATACCCTCGCAAATTCGGGGGAAATATCATCTTTACAAGGAAATTTGCCCAGTTCACCCGCTGATTGCAAGCTCGCTGAATCCGATGGAATTTTGCCGATTTATCACGGACCCATCCGGTCACATTTATGTTCCGAGGATATGCTTTGTTGATATGGAACTGGGCGAGCTGGCCGAAGACCCGCAAAAGGGCCGCACGGACGACCTACCTTATCACCATTTGGACCACATCCGCGACTGTTTGCTGGAATTGGAAAATCAAGAAAAACGCACCAAGACAGTTGACCGAATAGAGCCATTGGAGTACAGCTACCGTTGCGTAAAAAGCGGTTTTTTCCTCGGCGACCAGCAGGGCCTACTATACTTTCCATTTTTGCCGCTCAGTGAGCTGGAGAGTACTTACCATAAATGGTGGCGCTCGGCCGATGTTTAAGTGCCACAGATTATATCATTGCCTGGAGTGGCATAATATAAGGTATCTGCCGGCCAAGGTTTTCCACCGAAGATAGTGGATTCTCGGCATTTTGAACTGCCGTGCGGTTCACCGGTGGCTGAGCGCCGAGGTGTTATCGCGGCAACAAGGGGCTGATAATATATAGTACCCGGCTTGCTTAGTTTTGATTATTTTCGGGGATGTAGCTTCTATGATTTGTTCAGTTGTGATTGCGAGCGGTGATAGTTCCGGCCAATTCAATTTGAACGTGGTTTTGCTGTTCGGCCTGATTGTTTTGGGCGGCGCGTTCGGCGCCCGTCTTTTTCAAAGACTTCACATCCCACAGGTCGTTGGCTGTATCGTAGTCGGGATACTTCTGGGTGAAGTCCTTGGCGTGATAACTCCACATACTATCGAGAAGCTCGAACCTTTCACGATGTTTGCCTTGGGTATCATTGGTTTTATGATTGGAGCGGAGCTGCGAGGCGAGGTATTCAGAAAATACGGCAGACAGTTTTTCATCATACTTTTCTCACAGGGGATGGGTGCCTTTTTATTAGCAACGATTGGCGGGGCTGTCGTAGCATGGTTTATAACCGGCAGCGTGCCTGAATCGATTGCGGTGGGACTGGTGCTGGGCGCCATTGCCTCTGCTACTGCACCGGCGGCGACGGTAAACGTATTATGGGAGTATAAGACCAAAGGAGCTTTGACAACCACCGTGCTGGCTATAGTGGCGCTTGATGATGCACTGGCTCTGCTGCTTTACCGCGGTGCGGCAACGGGAGCAAAGGCACTGATTGGCACGGGCCAGGGTTCCGTTCTGGGCACGACGCTGATATTGTTAGGTGAAATCGCAGGTGCGATAGCCTTGGGAGTTCTGGCGGGTGTACTGTTGTACTTTCTCCTGAAGATTGTCAAGGCCGACGATAAAGTCCTTGACTTTGCACTGGCGTCCCTTTTGCTTGTTGTAGGTATTTCAATCATACCCGGAATCGACCCGATTTTGCCCGCGATGACATTAGGTATCACGGTGGCCAATCTGATGCCTCGCCAGAGCAAGGCGACTTTTGAGCTTGTCGAGAAATTTGCACCTCCGATCTACATTTCGTTTTTTGTGCTTGCCGGTGCCCATATGGAGTTCGGCAAGATAACCTCTTGGATGGTAGTGATGATATTAGTTTATGTTCTCTGCCGGGCGGCGGGGAAAATAGCAGGGGCCTGGTTCGGGGGTAAATGGTCTCAAGCCCCGGCGGTGGTTCGCAAGTACTTAGGGATTTGTCTGCTTCCTCAGGCCGGTGTGGCTATCGGCCTTGCCATCCTGGCCAGCCAGCAATTCGGTCCGGAGCTTGGTCATACCATTATTATTGTGGTTATGACGGGCACATTTCTGATGGAAATCCTTGGCCCGATGCTGGTCAAGGCTGGCGTCAAGCGGGCCGGTGAGGTAGGACTTAATATTACCGAAGAGGACCTGATAAAGACATATACAGTTGCCGATGTTATGGACACCAGCCCGACAAGCATTAAGGAGGATTTGCCGCTGCAGCAGATTCTTGGGGTATTTAGCACTTCTGAGAGTGTGTATTATCCGGTTATTGATGCTCAATCGCGCATTACAGGGGTAATCACTATCCCCGATATCAAAGAGATGTTTGCGAATCAGGATGTGGCCGGGTGGCTGCTGGCTTGTGATGTCGCCGAGCCTGTTCGAGACAAGACAACGCCGGATGAACCACTTGAAGAGGTAATAGACCAGATGAGGCGGTATCATTTGGAAAATGTACCCGTCGTGGCCGGCAAAGATAAAGATGAACTTGTCGGTGTTTTGGATTATTCTAAGGCGCTGCGTAAAATAAGTACCGAAGTCCTGCATAGACGCCAAAAGGCAGATGGCCTGGCCGTGGCGACGGGTTAACGTGATGGTGAGTTGTGAGTGGTGAGTAGTGAGTAGTGAGTATTCAACCCACCGATTAACCTCTCACCAATGAACAATTACCAAAATATGCAATTTTCGTTTCCAAAAAAGAAAAGGCTTGTCAGTAACAGGCAATTCAAAGCTGTTTTGGCTCGTGGTCGGCGCTTGAGCAACGGGTTGCTTACGCTCTATATGGCCGAAAACGATTGTAGTTATCCGCGATTGGGTGTCTCCGTCGGCAAATCCTGCGGGAACGCGGTTGTACGTAATCGGTTGAAACGGCTGTTGCGGGAAGCCTTTCGGCAGAGCCAGGACCGGATTCCAGCCGGCTTTGATTA
>CAZLIO010000566.1:0-3093 GCA_964559025.1 uncultured Pirellulales bacterium
ATATGTGGGCGGTTGAGCCGATTGTCGATAAAGAATCCGGAGAGATCATTGTGGAAGCCGGTGGGCAAATCGGCGATAAAGTGTCTCTGATACAGGCTGCACTTACGGAACCGAAGACTAAAAGTTCCAAGAAACAAACGAAATCCAAGACTTCCTCAAAAACCTCGGCTACCGTCGAAGTAATCAAGGATGTTAGAGACACCATCATTTTGAACACTCTTGCAGAGGATGATTGCAAGAGTCATAAACAGGCGTTATTGAAATTTTACATGAGATTAAGGCCTGGTAATCCGCCCAATGAAGAAAAGGCAGGGGCTTTCTTCGCAGAGAAATTTTTTGACTCGAATCGGTATCGCCTTGGTAATGTAGGCAGGTTCAGATTAAATCGTAAGTTCGACCAGGCGATAGACGAAAATGAAATGACGCTAAGGCCCGAAGATTTTCTCAATACGATGAAGTATATCGTAGCTTTGCGTAATGACCGTGGCGAGATTGACGATATCGACCATCTGGGCAACAGAAGACTGCGTACGATTGATGAGCTTGCAGCCGATGAAATCAGGAAAGGATTGCTTAAGCTGCGCAGGACCGTGCAGGAACGAATGAGTATGAAAAGGGAATCAGAAAATGCCCTTCACATTGCTGATTTGGTAAATTCCAAGAGCGTATCGAGCAGTATTAATTATTTCTTTGGTCGTGGTGAGTTGAGCCAGGTTGTTGACCAGACCAACGCATTGAGCCAGTTGACGCACGAAAGGCGTTTGTCAGCTCTTGGGCCGGGCGGTTTGAACAGAAGGCGGGCAGGCTTTGAAGTGCGCGATGTTCATATCAGCCATTACGGCAGAATCTGTCCAATTGAAACGCCTGAAGGCACAAATATCGGATTGATTGCTTCGTTGGCAATATTTGCCGCGATTGATGAGTATGGATTTTTGCTTACACCATATCGCAAAGTCCAAAGAGCTAAGGTTACAGACGAAGTTGAATATTTGCGGGCTGATGAGGAGATGAAGGCAATATTCGCACCTCCGAGCGCGGTTGACCCAGACAGCGGCAAACTCACTGAAGGATTCGTTCTTGCAAGAAAAGGCGGTGAGCTGACGCAAGTTTCCAACGACGAAGTTGAATACGTTGATATTTCGCCCAAACAAATTGTTGGTGTTTCAGCTTCACTTATTCCGTTCTTAGAGCACGACGATGCAAACCGTGCTTTGATGGGCTCAAATATGCAGCGACAAGCAGTTCCGCTGCTCAAGACCGAGGCCCCTTTGGTTGGTACGGGTATGGAGAAAGTCGTCGGCCAAAACTCAAGTATGGTCGTGCGTGCCCGAAGAAGCGGGTTGGTTACTGAGGTGGACGCAACCAAGATAGTCATTAACCATACGGAGGAATATAATCTTGCCAAATTTGTTGGTTTGAACGAAAGGACCTGTCTTAATCAAAAGCCCATAGTCAAGCTCGGAGACAGGGTAAAGGCCGAGCAGATCATAGCAGACGGTGGAGGCACGGCCAATGGCGTTCTGGCTCTTGGTAAAAATATCCTTGTTGGATTTGTATCTTTTGACGGGTTTAACTTTGAGGACGCAATAATCGTCAGCGAGAAACTGTGTAAAGACGATAGCTTTACGAGCATTCACATCGACGAATTTACAGCCGAAGTGCGCGAGACCCGCCTTGGTAAGGAGGAATTTACCCGTGACATTCCCAATGTCAGTGAAAGGGCACTACGGAACCTTGATGAATATGGAGTAGTCTGTGAAGGAACAAGGGTCTGCACGGGTGATATCTTAGTAGGCAAGGTTGTGCCGAAGAGCAAGACGGAACTGACGCCCGAAGAAAAACTTCTGCATGCCATATTCGGCAGGGCCGGCGAAGATGTCAAAAATGACTCACTTGAGCTGCCCAGCGGATATGAAGGGGTGGTAATAAGGACGGAACGATTTACCAGACGTGGCGCAGGCACCGAGGAACAAAAGAAGGAACAGGCGGTCCAGGTAAAAGAATATCAACAACAGATGAGGTCCAAAGAATGTGTGATATTCAGACAGATGGTGGAATCTATTCACAAGAAGTTCGAGGTCAACATCATCGACCCATCCACACGTCAGAAAGTCGGAGCAAGTGCTGACGACGATGTCATTTATGAACAGATAGAAAACTTTAATATCAAGTGGGTTAAACCTGCTTCGCAGCGAGATGACGTACAGAAAATCGTGGATAGATTCTGGGCCAAGATTACTGAGGTTCAGGAAGAAAAGAAGCACAGGATTGAGAGTTTGAAACACGGCGATGAGCTGCCCAGCGGCGTGCTGCAAATGGTAAAAATTTACGTTGCGATTAAAAGGTCGCTGTCAATTGGCGACAAAATGGCCGGGCGCCACGGCAACAAGGGTGTCATCGCCAAGATTATGCCCGAGGAGGATATGCCGTTTCTCGAGGATGGTACGCCTCTTGACATATTGCTGAATCCTCTCGGTGTTCCGAGCCGAATGAATGTTGGCCAGATTTTCGAAACGCATCTCGGCTGGGTTGCGAGGGTGTTAGGATTTAACGCTATTACACCGGTGTTTGATGGGGCTAAAGAAAATGACATCCATGAATTGACCGCCGAGGCGAACGAGCTTATGGGCAAACGAAAAGCAGAGCTCCAAGAGAACAAACAAGTGCCGCCTGCTGATGAATTTTTCATTGATGTGCCGAAGACCCTCAAGACGCAATTGTATGACGGCAGGACAGGTGAGCCTTTTGACCAGCCGGCAACAATCGGATACATCTATATGATGAAACTGCATCATCTTGTCGATGACAAGATTCACGCCCGGGCAACAGGGCCATATAGCCTGATTACACAGCAGCCATTAGGTGGTAAGGCCAGAACCGGTGGACAGAGATTCGGTGAAATGGAAGTCTGGGCTCTGGAAGGATACGGGGCTGCTTTTACTCTCCAGGAGATGCTCACGGTAAAAAGCGATGACGTTGAAGGACGAACCAAAATCTATGAATCAATGGTCAAAGGACAAAACAGTCTTGAAGCCGGAACACCACTGTCTTTCGACGTATTGTGTAACGAAATAAGAGGATTAGGATTGAATA
>CAZLIO010000567.1:0-3090 GCA_964559025.1 uncultured Pirellulales bacterium
GCAGATTTGACCCTCGAGCCAAAAGCAAGTGGATGAGGTCAAAACCCCGCGTGAAACGCGGGGCTAAATATTTAGCCTGCCGTTTTACGGCAGGTTTTACCACAGGATAATCGACGAGTACCGAGTGATGAACACAGGACAACTAAAAACATTATTAGAGCAGGTTAAGAGCGGCGATATCAATATTGACCAGGCGATTGAGAAGCTTCGACATTTGCCGTTCGAGGATTTAGGCTTTGCCTGCATCGACCACCATCGGCAAATACGCCGTGGCTTTCCGGAGGTCATCTTCTGCCCCGGCAAAACCACCGAACAAATAATTAAAATCTTCGAGACCCTTGCTGCAAAAGGCAATAACGTCTTAGCTACCAGGGCCGAGCCGGATATTTTCGAGGCATTAGTGAAAACAGACAAATTTCCCAAGGCCCGATACGAAAAATTAGCTAAGGCAATCGTCCTCGAACAGAAAGAGCTTATTGCATCTAAGACTGTCCTGCCGATAGTTACCGCCGGCACCGCCGATTTGCCCGTCGCCAGCGAAGCGAAAGTCACCGCCGAGATTATGGGCCAGCGCACGGAGCTGATCTGCGATGTCGGAGTGGCCGGCCTGCACAGATTGTTTGGCCATCTGCCAAAACTCCAGAGCGCAAATGTTGTCATCGTCGTTGCGGGAATGGAAGGAGCGCTGGCCAGTGTTGTTGGCGGGCTGGTCAGTTGCCCGGTAATCGCAGTGCCGACCAGTGTCGGCTACGGTTCCAGCTTCGAGGGGCTCTCCGCCCTTTTGACGATGCTCAATAGCTGCTCTGCCGGCGTTACCGCCGTTAATATCGACAATGGCTTCTCCGCAGCCGTCACCGCCACCCTGATAAACAAAAAGATAGATGCGAATGCATCTTAAGACAGAGTCACCACAGGAGGCTGTCGGTTGGAGCGGCGGATTAGGTTAATCCCTACTTAAGCTCCATCGGTGGCAAATCCCAAATCCGAACCGTCCCGTCGCGCGAGTCCGTCGCAAGCATTTTGCCATTTGGACTGAAAGCCTCCGGTTTAAGGCGTCCAGTTTGACTCTGGAGTTCCTGTAGCTGCGTTCTTTCGGAGATATCCCAAAGATGGATGATGCCATCATCTCCCGCCGTAGCTAAGATACGCCCGTCCGGACTGAGAGCCATTCCGGTTACTCCCTTTAAAATCCCCTTGAATCTATCTTTTTCTTGCCTGTTAGCGACATCCCAAAATAGTACCTCCCCCTTATGATCTCTTGTATAGCCAACCGATATCAAGGTCCCGCCGTCAGCGCTGAAAGCCAAATCGTCAATGTACCCCATGTGCCCCTTGAGATCCGCCAGTTGCTCGCCCGTTGACAGATTCCAAAGCTTAAGCACACCGGGATCATAGATCGTGCGTCCCAGACCACAACTCGAGGAGGCGAGTATTGTCCCATCAGCGTTAAACACAAGGGCGGTGAGGGTACGTGGGTGGCCGCGCAGGGCGTGGAGAAGCGTTCGCTCGGTCGGATCCCATACGTAGATTACGTTCTCGGGGCCCTTCGTGGCCAGAAGGCTGTCTCGCGGTCCGTAGATCACACATTGGATTGATGGGTATACCTTCCCAAACTCACCCTTCGAGAGAACAGCTACCTCAACTGCCTTTGCTGTGTCCCATATTCGTACCGGAGCTTCACCGCCTTGACCGGAGGCTACTGTCTTTCCGTCGGGGCTGAAGGCTAAGGCTACAACCGTCTTGGGAGCCGCCAAGCGCCCTTTCAACCGACCGGTCGCTGAATCCCATAGCTTGATGCGGCCGTCTTCATCTTACGTGCCAGTAGCGACAGTGAGGCCGTCCGGACTAAAGGCAACAGCAGAAACGTGAGACCTGTGTACAAAAACGCGCTCACCCCTCTCCGATGGGGCAGGCTGATTGCGAAATTCATAAAACTGCTTCTTCTGTGATGGTGTCAGCCATATCTCTTCCCCTCCGAGGAGATCCCATGTAACCTTGACCTTCCCGAACTTCTTCGTCAGGACGAAGATATTCGCAGCCGTGCCCGGCTTGCCGCCCTCAGCAACAAGACGATCAGTTTCAAGATCGACGGACTTGCCCGCAAGCGTGAATTCCGTCACGACACCCTCGACGGCGATTAGGTTGCGAGCGGAGTCCATCGTGTAGCCCTTGATTCTTGCAGCGAATGCGAAAAGAAGATCGCTGCTATCTATCTTCGTATAGGATTCCTGTGGTTGTGCTTGACCGAGCCCGGCCCAGTTTAGGATTGCCACGCAGAGAAGTATTGTCTTCAACCAAGCGATGTGCGTCGCTTGGTTTTCTTTTGCTTTCATTGTTTTGCTCCTTGCCCCCGTAACATTAATTAGATTGACCCGCATAAGATGCGGAGTTTCGTTTTCTTACGCGTATAGCACGCCTGCGAAACAAACATCATTATTACCTTCTAACCCCCTTAACAAGATTTTTTCGCACATTAAATAATTATATACGAAAAATGTATTACGTTATTTTTTTTGAAAATGTTTATATAGCTGCAAGCTCATCTTTAAGATAGGATGAAATCCGATCAATAAATTTTTGGGCTTCGATGATGTAATCTGAAATCAATTCTTCTTCAGGTACAAGCAGGTCAACGTAATCAAATTTTTGTCGGTATTCAAAGACAATGTTAAAAAGTTTACCAAACTCTTTGGGAAAAATGCCAGCTTTTATAAACTCCTTATTGAAATACCCCTTTACTTGCCCATGTTTAGAAAAAGCTTTTTCATCAAGAACAAGTAATGCCTGAACCGAATAGAACATTGAATAATAAATTCTATTCATTGCAGGTGTGAATAGTTTATTCTCAAACAATAATTGAGCCGCTTTTAGGGACTCATATGCACGTTCTAATCGATATTTTACTAAAGTTTGTTTTTCTTCCTTAGTCAAATCGCGATGCCCTCTTTCTGAATGTTCTGGTAAATCATGATATTATTAAAATTTTGTGGAAGAACTATAACATCGATAACACAATCGTATTCTAACTCCAAATCGTATGCAATATTAAACAAGTCTTCTTCAATGTTTCTATCTACTTTGGGTAGTCTT
>CAZLIO010000568.1:0-3088 GCA_964559025.1 uncultured Pirellulales bacterium
CTAAAGCTCCAGACATCACCTTTCCAGGGGCTATTTGGCTCGGTGTCATTAACCTCATCGATCCGCCAGTAGTAAGTTGTACCCGGAACAAGGCCGTCCGGATAAGCGAATCCGGGAAAGCCGGCAACGTAGAACGTCGCCGTTTGATTGCCTCGGAACATCTCACCCGTGCCCTCATTTACATCGTCGGAATTATCGCCCAGATACACATCGTGCGAGACCGCAAAATCTCCTGCCCGCCATGAGAGGGTCACCCAAGTGTCCTCATGGAGCGCACCGTCGCGTGGGTCAGGGCTGGAGGCAAGTGGGAATCCACCCCCGACACCGTTCATTATTCCCTGAATCTCACCCGCTGACAAGACGTGGTTGAAGATCATTACATCATCGATAAATCCATTGAAGAATTTCTGGTAACTCCCACTCCACACGTAGCGGCCGATCTCTTGAATCTGTGTGTTGGTCGCTAAAGGGCCAACTGTGGCGTCGGTGCTGATGTGCTCCTCGCCATCAATATATAACCGTGTAATCGAGGAGCCATCCCCAACGAACTCATAGGTAAACGCCAAGTGGTACCACCTATCAGCCTCCAAGCTGACCGTCGAGTTAAGGTCGGTTTTTACGTCCCCCCCTGTTTTGTAGAGCTGAACATGAACAATGCCACCTTCCTCCACTCTGTATCCGACCCCACGAACTTCATCGCCCTCCTTGTTGACTATCGGCTGGCGATCCGTTACGTGGTCCATCTTAATCCAGGCTGCTACCGTGAGCTGCTCGGTGATGTCGAAAGCAGGATCAGTCCCGCAGTCCACATACTGAGTGTTGCTACTGTCGAGTTGAATTGCCGGTCCGAACACCCCAGCCGCAAAGCTGGGGCTCCCAACCAAAGTCCCATCAAGACCGTTGCCGGACTTATCCGGCGTAATCACTCCGATGCCCTCATCCATCGGCCAATAGGCCACCAGGTCTGCTGAGCTGACAGCAGCCAGGCCCAGAAGAAGAATAAGAGAAAATAGAAAAACCGTTCTTTTACACATAATAGTCCTCCTTGGAAAAAGTTAAAATAACTATTTACGCTTTGGCCACACACTAAAAACACTCGTTCCCGCAGAGGCGGGATATGAATTTTTTGTTGAAATGTGAAAACCTCCACTCGTGAAGCACAAAGTCGCTGTTACAACTAACTCTGTGTCCTCTGTGTCTTGCACAATAAGTCCTCCTCTATTCAGGAAACCAAAACCCGCAGAAAACCATCTCTGCTAATATTATTTATACAAAATTATACACTTTTCCGTCAAGGAAAATCTCTTGATTTATATCCCGATGCAAAAAAGCCCCGCTTGGGACGGGGCTTAAGGTCTTAAAAATAAAGGTCTTAGGAACTTTTCTACTTGTCGGACAGTTCCAGATAGGAAAAGAATGTATAGCGGCCTCGCTTTACTAACAGTACGGCGCCTCCATCTTTTTTAGCCTTTTTTATTGCGTCATTAAATTCTTTTGTATTCCTGACCTTCTGCTGATTGACTTCTCTAATTAGGGCGCCTGGAGCTATGCCCTTCCGCTCAGCTTGTGAGCCGCTATCAACACTGCTGACGACGACTCCGCTTTGGCCTTCGTAGCCGTAACGCTCTATCAATTCATCTGTCAGGTCCTGCACAGTAAAACCTAATTCCTCAACTGTCTCTTTGGGAAGATTGCCGGTAAGCTCGTCCGTGGTTGGACGTTTACCAAGCGGGACGGTAATTGTTTTTCGTTTTCCATCCCGCCACACGACTAACTTAACTTTGGCGCCGGGTTTGAGCATTGCTATACGGTTACGAAAAGCATCTGCTGATTCTACGGGCTCGCCGTTAAGCTCAAGGACGATGTCGTTGTGTTTTACTCCTGCCTTGTCGGCGGCGGAATCCTTAGTAACATCCGGAATAAGAACGCCCTTACCATTCTTAAGGCCGAAAGCCTTGGCCATTTCCGGCTCAAGGTCCTGAGGCAAGACGCCAAGAAAACCCCGCTCGACGGTCCCGCTTTCAATAAGTTGTTCGTAAACATGCCTGGCCATATTTATGGGAATTGCAAAGCCGATTCCTATATTGCCGGTAGAGCCGGCAATGGCGGTGTTAATACCTACTACTTTTCCGTCAAGATTTATCAGAGGTCCGCCTGAATTGCCAAAATTTATCGCGGCATCGGTTTGAATGAAATTTTCCAGAGGTGCTAAATTAAAACCACTTCTACCTTTTGCACTTACGATGCCGGCAGTAACGGTGTGGCTCAGGCCGAGCGGATTGCCGATAGCAAGGACCCATTCGCCGACTTCGAGGGTATCAGAGTCGGCCAATTCGAGATAAGGCAGGTCACTGTCATCTATTATTTTTACGACGGCGACATCGGAATCCGAGTCTGCTCCGATAATTTTGGCGGTAAACTTTCGGCCGTCTGTGAGCTCTATCTCAACTTTTTCAGCTCCCTCTACCATGTGATTGTTTGTTAGGATATAGCCATCGGCAGAGATGATAAAGCCGGAGCCCTGGGCCGTTCGCGGTTCGCGGTATCTTCTCGGTTGTTGGCGCTGTGGTGAGCGCTGCTGAGGAGAGCGGCGGCGGAAGAAAAACTCGAATGGGTCGGAAAACGGCTCGCCGAACGGCCAATCCTGCATTGATGGGTATTCCCGTGTGATGGTTCTTTCAGATGTGAGGCTGACTACGGCTGGTGAGGTCTTCTCGGCAATGGAAGCAAAGGCTTTACCCATCCGGCGCAGGACGGCGATGCTGTCCTGGTCCTGGGCAAAGACCGCTAAGGGGCTGATAAACAGCAGTATTAAAAGGGTTGAAATTACAATACAAAGTGAGCGAGTTTTGTTCTGTCGTAAACTACTAATCTTCATTTTAACCTCCAATTCCTAAGTTATACAAAACGGCACCAAAACTACTAGTTCGACAACAATAGCAAATAATTTAAGTAAATTTTATACGATTTTATCGCCAATAAGTTCATAGTGCCAACGTTTTTCTCAGGCCGGGCAGCTACTCTTTGCAGGAAAGCTCCAAAAAATGTCATTGCGAGCCCCCCTTCGGCTGCGCTCACCGCAAGGGCC
>CAZLIO010000569.1:0-3085 GCA_964559025.1 uncultured Pirellulales bacterium
AAAGCCTGCCCTGAATTAGCCGTAGCCCTGAGCGAAGTCGAAGGGGTAGCCGAAGGGCCGAAAGGTTGAATTTATGAGCTGGAAAATGTGGTCATTGAAAAAGTCGGTATGGGTCTTCCACGTTAATACCGGCGCGTGCAACAATTGCGATATCGAAATTGTGAATTTGCTCACGCCCAGGTATGACGTTGAGAGGTTTGGTATCAAATTGGTTGGCTCACCGCGACATGCTGATGCTCTGCTGGTAACCGGCGTGGTTACCGCCCAGGCGGCTCCCCGACTGCGGGAAGTATATCGACAGACTGCAAAGCCCTGTGTTGTCTTTGCGATAGGAGCTTGTGCTTGTGAAACGGGGATATTTAACGGTGGTTACCATGTAGTCGGACCTGTAGATAAAATAATCAGAGAAATTGACCCAAATGCAATTATTGCTTATGTACCGGGCTGCCCGCCGAAGCCGGAAGCCATGATATCCGGCGTAGTAAAGGCGCTATCGGTATTGTAATAGTGTCTAAAGTGAGTTAAAGTGAACTAAAGTGTCTAAAGTTAAAAAAATAGTCAGTTGAGCCCCGAACGTAAGTGAGGGGTAAAGGCACGAAGCGAGCAAAAAACGGTTTTTTTCTGTCATTCCTGCGGAAGCAGGAATCCAGAAGATGGGAAAATATGAACCAGGAAGAATTAAATAATAGATTGTCGGAAATAAAAGATAAGCTTATTGATATAGAGCAAACCACGGATAGTAGAATCTTCCTTTTGTGTGAAGCCGAAAACAGTTACGCCGTCAGTAAGTTCCTGTTTGAAGATGTGCCTTTAAGGTTTGTAATTGCTACGGGAATCGATTCTGAAGATTGCTTCGAAATTCTTTATCATTTTTCAAATGACGAGACCGGCTGTTTTGTTACTGTAAAAGCTTTTATTCGGGACCGTGAAAATCCGGCGATTGAATCTATTGCGCCGTTCTTACCGGCCGCCGAGTGGATAGAGAGAGAGATACACGACATATTGGGGATAGATTTCAATAATCATCCTGATATGCGGCGGTTGATTTTAGCTGATAACTGGCCTGAGGGTGTTTATCCCTTGAGGAAAGATACGAAGCTGCCGGTACGGCTGGTGGACGATGAACCGTCCGGTCGTCCGACCGTCCAATCGAAATCACCCGCCTGCCGAACCGTGCAACTCTCGAAACCCGTTCTTCCAGTCGGTCCATTTCATCCGCTGCAGGAAGAGATGGAATTTTTCCAGCTTACCGTCGATGGTGAAATTGTAACCGATATAGACGTGAGAATATCTTATAACCATCGCGGCATAGAGAAAATCAGCGAAACGCTGCAATTCGACCAGGTTCCGTTTTTGGTCTCTCGTGTATGCGGTATTTGCTCGGCGTCACATCCCTTGGCTTACATAAATGCGGTCGAGGAGATTGCCGGTATAACACCACCTGACCGTGCTCAGTATGTTCGCGTAATCATCAACGAGCTTGAGCGTATTCACAGCCATCTGTTATGGGTAGGTCTTGCCGGGCACTTTATCGGTTATGACACCGTCTTTATGTGGTCGTGGAAATACCGCGAGCCGGTGCTTGATTTGCTTGAAGAGATAACAGGCAACAGAAATAACTACGGAAACGTCAAGGTAGGCGGCTGCCGGGAGGACATCCCCAATGAGCTTAAGCCCAAAATATTGAAAGAGATGGACAAACTCGAAAAGAAAATTGAAATGCTCACCAAGGCGGTGCTTGACGACCCTGTTATACACGCCCGGCTCAAAGGCGTAGGCACGCTGAGCAATGAAGATGCTATCAAATATGCGGTAGCAGGACCGACTGCCAGGGGCAGCGGTGTTGCTATCGACGTAAGGCGCGATGACCCGTATGCCGCTTATGCCGATTTGGACTGGAAGGTAATTGTCCAGCACGAAGGTGACGTCTTTGCCAAAGCCGTCGTGCGTCTTCTCGAGGTTCTTGAAGCTATTAAGATTATCAGGCAGGCAATAAACAAACTTCCTGATGGCCCTATCGCCATAGAGGTCAGGGAAATACCGCCGGGTGAGGCTTGTGGTCGTGCTGAGGCTCCAAGAGGTGAAACATTCCATTACGTCCGCAGCGACGGCGGCAACAGGCCGATTCGCCATAAGATCAGGGCACCAAGCTTTGTCAACGTGCCTTCGTTCAGGGCCTCTTGCATTGGTCAGCATATTGCCGATGTTACAATTACGCTCGCTGCGGTCGACCCCTGCTATAGCTGCACCGAAAGGTTGGCTGTTATTGATGGGCATAACAATGTTTTGCACGATTATGATGCTCTGCTGAAATTGAGTCGCCAGAAAACAGCACGGATTAAGAAAGAAATTGGCGCGCCCGAACTAAAGCTGGAGGATTTCTAAATTGGAAATGAACATTCTGTGTATCCCTGTCTTTTTGCCGCTGGTTGTGGGGTTTGTCCTGCTGTTTTTGCCGAATAAATTCAAATCTGTGTCCAGAGCATTGGCCTTTATTATCTCGGCTGTAACATTTGTTCTAAGCATCAGGATATTTACAGGCGCCGAGATTTCGTTCGCCTGGCCGATCCTTCAATTAGAAAATGTAAATTTAGAGCTGTTGCTGAATGTAACGCCTCTCGGGAAATTCGTATTGTTGTTTGCGATGGGCTTCGGCCTGTTAATAACTTTATATTCACTAAAGTCGGTCGGCCCGAACGTAAAGCGAGTCAACGAGTATTATGGTGCGATTCTGCTTACAATAGGCGGCACAGCAGGGATACTGCTTTCCAATCACTTACTGTTTTTATTGATTTTCTGGGAGATTGTTACCGTTTCGCTGTATCTTTTGATAACAACAGGCGGCAAAAATTCCAATTTCGCAGCGACAAAAAGCTTCGCAATGATAGGCGCTTCCGACGCCGCTTTTATGCTCGGCGTTTTTATGATATGGTCACTTTCGGGGACTTTTATCATCTCGGAGATTAGCCTGGCGACCACTTCAGCGCTGCCAATTATAGCCTTCCTGCTGCTTATGACAGCCGCTATTACAAAAGCGGGTGCATTGCCCTTACATACCTGGGTGCCTACCAGTGGTGAGTATGCG
>CAZLIO010000570.1:0-1526 GCA_964559025.1 uncultured Pirellulales bacterium
TTTGAACCGCCGACACACGGATTTTCAGTCCGTTGCTCTACCAACTGAGCTACCTGCCCGTAAAACTCAGAACACGAGTATCTCGGAACTCAAATTTAACAAAAAAAAATGATATTACAAGTAATTTAAAAAGAATTCGCCGGGTATGCCGCGTCCTGTCCCAAAGGGAAAGTCAGCAGCACACCCGGCGAACATGAAGGGAACCCGCCTTGCGGGAACCCAAAATCATTTATTCGCGAGGTACTCGCTTAACTAACGAACCTGGACGGTCATATGGCTTCTAAGCTCTTCCAGCCGCTCAGTAGGACTACTCAGGCCGCCAATAATGGTATACACTCTTAAGGACTCTCTGCCGTCTTCATAGATCCCGCGGTGGATTGTAGCCTTGCCGGTTATCTCTGACAAGACGTCAAATGAATAGTCGATGTTGTCCTGTAAGCCTTTGGCGCTGGCCATCAATTTCCTTCCGCCGACGGCTATACAACCAGAGACTTTGGAGGATGTTAAATCGAACCCACCGGCGAGCAGTGTCTTCTCGAGGTTCTTTTTCACTGCTTCTGACAGCACGAACTTGTCACTGAATTTGGTGACTTTGGTCAGGCCCATTATCGCGCATCCGCCGGACTCCATAATGCTGTGGTAATCTACCGGGTCGAACGCAGTATACTGGCTGCTCAAAGCACTGAGCTTGTTGAAGATATCGAACAGACTTGCGACAGTATTGTTGATGCTTGGCCAGAATGACTTTACTGTCATTCCCGGATACATCTTGTTAATCTTGTCGTTGTCCACAATGATAAGGGGTGATATCTTTCCAGCAGTGGCCATTTGACTTAATTCCCAGGCCGCTTTGTAAGCATTCTCTGCGACCAGCGGAGAGCTTGCTTCACCAACGGTGGGTAAAGTCATCATAACACCAACATTCTTATTGGGGTTGTTCAGGCCGATATAACGTGCATATCGTTTGGCAATCTCGACCAATCCGATGACGCTGCCGCTGCCTGTACCACCACCAGCTCCGAAGCAAACCATAATATGGTCAACTTGAGTGCCGAAAGTCTGCCTGGTGAGGTGCAGAATATCCTGCTGATGCTGCTGGACGGCTTCTTTGCCTCTTTCCATATCTTTGCCGGCGCCCTTCTCGCCGATGTTCATTAGGAACTTTTGGTTCTTCGGAATATCGAGCAAATCTAAATCTTGGTGAGTCGTATTCACTGCCAGGACCTTCTTATAACCAAGGTCATAGAAAGACTTCACCAGTCTTCCTCCGCACTGACCTGCACCAATCCAGGCATAGCGGGTAGAGCCCTTGATATGGTCCACAACACCAGCCTCTTGCTCAACATTCGGTTCATATTGCTCCAAAGCCAGAGTGGGCAGTAACCAGGCTTGGAAATCAAATTCGCCCCTTGACGTTACCGGGCTGCGCCTTTTCTTCTGGGCGACTTTCTTCGTAGTCTTTCTGGTTGACTTGGCCTTTGGGCTTACGTGCCTCTTGGCTGTCGGGCGTTTTGGGGTTACTCTAT
>CAZLIO010000570.1:1626-3085 GCA_964559025.1 uncultured Pirellulales bacterium
CTCTTTTTGGTCGCCTTGGGCTTTGAGGTACTTCTCTTTTTGGTCGCCTTGGGCTTTGAGGTGGACCTCTTTTTGGTCGCCTTTGGCTTCGAGCTTACTCGCTTCTTCGCCGTTGGGCGCTTTGAGCTTGCGCTCTTTTTGGTCGCCTTGGCCTTCGAGGAAGGTCTTTTTTTAGTCGACTTGGCCTTGGCTCCAGGTTTTCTTTCAGTTGATGTTTGTACCATTTTTAATTTCTCCTAACTAATTTAAATAATTGTTTCTCACACTTTTTTCGCTTTACGTCAAATACTGCCCCCGGGCATCTGAAGCGGCATAAACGCCTATCGACTTAGTAAATCTGGCATATAACTTCTTTTTTTTTAATTTTTTTCACGAACCACGTACATAGCCAATTTTCGGCCTTGTCCCGCAGGTTATGGGCCGAAACTCTGAGTAGTATTTTGCCTTGAGGGTAATTTAAGACCGATAATTTCGTGCCGCAGCAGGATTCTTAGTCCGAAGAGCGCAATGTTGCCTGACAGGATTGTATCGCACGGGAAAGTCCACAGGTTACGGCGGAAATGTTGCTTATCTCCTCGGCGGTCAGCTTGTTTGACGATGAACGGCAAATCAGTGTAAAGCCCAATGATGAGCCGTGCAGACCCAGCGGGATTGTCACGCCTGAAATCTTATTTAATCCAATCAGATTGCCCTGCAGGCCCATTGCGAACATATCATCGAGTGTGCAAACTTTGTTCGACTTGCAGATACTGTCCATCAGCTCGGTATTGAAACAATTCTCAAGATGCTGCTTTTCGAGAGTGATTGGTTGCTCACTTTCGAACGTATGCAGTTCAAAGTTGTCCGACTGACGCAAAAAGAAGGTAACATTTACGTCGGCGTTTTCCTCTTTGATAACTTTGACAGCGGTGTATAAAAGACTATTCAAGTCTGTTATCCCGATGATTGACTCGTAGAAATTCGCTATGAAGCTTATCGTCTTCAGACTTTTGATAAAGTCTCTCTGGGCTGCAATAAAGTCATTGCAGAGTATATCTATTTTTTCCGCCTGCTTTTTACGTTTTTTGTTCAGATTCTTGATAAGCAGGCGCAGTCTTTTATGTCGCTGTTTATCGTCCACGATTACTCGTTTTTTTGATAGTCCACCGAAACTCACCTCCGCCTTTTTGCTTCACAAAGTGAAGAAATGGAAGGGGCGTTTTAGGTTAGATTCGGCTTAACAAAAGGCAGGCTTTAAGAATAAAGAAATATAAAAGGGCTGCTATAGCGTAGCCCTATAAACAGCCGGTTATTAGTTTTATGGATATTGGCCCCGGTTTAAGGTTTGACCTTAACCATAGGACAGCTTGATTTGTTGCGATTGATTTGTCTGTGTTTTCGGACTTATTTAGGGCCTATCCGAATAATCCTTCATCTTTTGTCATTCTGAGGCGAAGCCGAAGAATCTGGCCAACGAAGA